>JAGQSE010000028.1:10749-12445 GCA_020439725.1 Acidobacteriota bacterium | reverse complement strand
CCGCGCACCGACACCGCCCAGCGGTTGTTGCCGGTGGCCGCGACATGCACGCCCGGCACCAGTCGCAGGGCGTCGGGCAAGGTGGTGACGCCCATCCGCGCGATGTCCTCGGAACTGACCACATGCACCGCCGCCGCCACATTGCCAATGTCCTGCCGCTTGCGGGCCACCGTGATCACTTCCTGAGTGACCAGTTCGCCGAGCGAAAAATCCAGCGGGTCGGGCTCGGCCGCCGTCAGCAGCGCCGGGGCCGTCACCAGGAGCACGCACAGCGCGCGGATTGTCCCTCTCACCATCACCATTCCTTGAGCATGCCAGTCTCTTTTTTCAGGCGCCATCTGCGCCATGCCGCAGGAATCAACCCAGCAGCCGGCACCTGATCCGACGTAACCCGGACTATCGGCAATTTACAAGTACGCTTTAGCGACATGTCGTATTTGCCTGCAGATATGTCGCGCCCTAAAAATGCCCAGATCTCCCCCGAGGGACACGGCCGGCCGCGCTGAAAAGCCACCCCCTTCAGCTACAATCGCGGTTTCCGTCACTGCCCGACCACGCCGATGTCCCGCACCCCCGACAACGAAGCGCCCCGCCCCAGCCCTCACTTCATCCGCAGCGCCATCGAGGCCGACCGTCGCGCCGGTCTGTGGGACGGGCGTGTCGAGACCCGCTTCCCGCCGGAACCCAACGGCTACCTGCACTATGGCCACGCCAAGTCGATCTGCCTGAACTTCAGCCTGGCCGAAGCACTGGACGGGCACTGCCACCTGCGCTTCGACGACACCAATCCGACCACCGAGGAGGAGGAGTACGTCGAGGCGCTCAAGGAGGGGGTCCGCTGGCTGGGCTTCGACTGGGGCGACAAGCTCTTCTTCGCTTCGGACTACTTCGAGCAGCTCTATCGCTTCGCCCAGCAGCTGGTCCGCGACGGCAAGGCCTACGTCGACAGCCTGAACGAGGAGGAAATCCGCGCCTACCGCGGCACGGTCACCGAGCCTGGGCGCGAGAGCCCCTACCGCCATCGCTCGGTGGAGGAGAACCTCGACCTTCTCGAGCGGATGCGCCGCGGAGACTTCCCCGAGGGGGCGCACGTGCTGCGCGCCAAGATCGACCTCGCCGCGGCCAACATGAAGATGCGCGATCCGCTGATCTATCGCATCCGCCACGCGCACCACTATCGCACCGGAGACGCCTGGGCGATCTATCCGCTCTACGACTTCGCTCACTGCTTGTCGGACTCGATCGAAAACATCACGCACTCGCTTTGCACCCTCGAGTTCGAGAACAACCGCGAGCTCTACGACTGGTTCCTCGAGCAGCTGACGCCGCCGCCGCGTCCGGAGCAGACCGAGTTCGCGCGGCTCAAGCTGAGCAATACGGTGCTGAGCAAGCGCAAGCTCATCGAGCTGGTGCAGAAGGGGCACGTCGCGGGCTGGGACGATCCGCGCATGCCCACTCTGTCGGGGCTCCGCCGCCGTGGTTACACCCCGGCGTCGATCCGCACCTTCTGCCGGGACATCGGGGTCGCGCGAGCCAACAGCACCGTCGATGTCGCGGCCCTCGAGCACGCGATCCGCGATGACCTGAACCTCGAGGTACGCCGGGTGCTTTGCGTCTTGAAGCCCCTCAAGGTGGTGATCGAGAACTGGCCCGAGGGAAAGGTCGAGGAGCTCGACGCGCCGTTCTATCCGCGCGA
>JAGQSE010000028.1:0-10598 GCA_020439725.1 Acidobacteriota bacterium | reverse complement strand
CGCGTGGTCAAGGATCCCGAGACCGGTGAGGTCGTCGAGCTGCGCTGCACCTATGACCCCGAGACCCGTGGCGGCTCCGCCCACGGGAAGAAAGTCCAGGGGACCATCCACTGGGTCTCCGCGGCCCATGCCGTGCCCCTCGAGGTGCGGCTTTACGACCGGCTGTTCACGGTCGAGGACCCCTCCGCCGACAAGGAGGTGGATTTCAAGACCTTCTTGAACGCCGACTCGCTCGAGGTCCTCGAGGAGGCGTGGGGCGAGCCGATGCTCGCCGAGGCGGAGCCCGAGAGCCGCTTCCAGTTCGAGCGCCAGGGCTACTTCTTCCTCGACCCCGTATCTTCGAAGCCCGGGCGCCCCTGTTTCAACCGCATCGTCACGCTGCGCGACACCTGGGCCCGGCAGAGCTCCGCCGAGGGCGTGGAGGTCGTCGCAGCCAAGCCCGCGGCATCGAGCGCCGAGGCCCGCGACCAGAAGCGGGACGGGGAGACGGGCGGGAGGCCGAGGAGCCGCAAGCCCTCGGCGCCGGTGCTGACGCCGGAGCAGCAGGCGCGGGTGGGCGGCCTTCGCGAGAGCCACGGCCTGAGTGAGCAGGACGCCCGGACTTTGGCCCTGGACCCGGCCCTAGCGAGCTTCTTCGCGGCCGCGCTGGCGGTCCACGACAGCCCCCGCGGCGTTGCCAACTGGCTGCTCAACGAGCTCCTTGGCGTGCTCCCGGACGGCGGCGTCGAGGCGCTGCCCTTTGGCGGCCGCGAGCTCGGCGAGCTGGTCGGGCTCCTCGAAGGAGGCACCATCGCCGGTCCTGCGGCCAAGGAGGTCCTGGCCGACCTGGTCGAAGCAGGCGGCCGGCCGGCGGAGATCGTCGAGCGCCGGGGGCTGACCCAGCTCGACGATGCGAGGGAGCTCGAGGCTCTGGTCGACCAGGTTCTCGCCGCGCACCCGGACAACGTCGAGCTCTATCGCGGCGGCAAGACCGCGATCCTGGGCTTCTTCGTCGGCCAGGTGATGAAGGCGAGCGGCGGCCGGGCGAATCCTCGGCAGGTGCAGCAGCTGGTGAAGACGCGCCTCGACGGCGCCTGACCGCTTCGAGAACCCGCTCCCCACCACGTCGTATCCGTCGTGGACCCCGAGCGCGGTTCCGACATCGCGGGATCCGCCAGGATCCCTTCGCAGACTGGAGGACGATGTGACGCTACTCTCTCGCTGGGCTCTCTGGGGCCTGTGTTCGCTCCTGGCGGCTTCGCCCGCGGCGCTGGCCCAGACCGCCACCAAGAAGACCGATCCGGACGGCCGCCGCGCCTTCGAGATCGCCGACCTCTACCGCGCGCAGACTGTCGAGGCCGAGGACGTTCATCCCGACGGCGGCCGGGTCGCTCTGGCGCTGCGTCACTATCGTCTCGAAGAGGGCAAGAGCTGGAGCGATCTCTGGCTGGTCGATGCGGCCAGCGGCGAAGCCCGGCAGATGACCTTTGGCGAGAGCAACGACGGCACGCCGCTATTTTCGCCGGACGGCAAGCAGCTCCTCTTCACCTCGGACCGCGACGACACCTCGCAGCTCTGGCTGATGGCAGTGGATGGTGGCGGCCCGCGGCAGCTGACGCACTTCTCGATGGGGCTCGCCGACCCGGTGTGGTCCCCCGATGGCCGCTGGATCGCCGCTTCGAGCGAGGTCTATCCCGAGTGCGGCGCCGACAGCGCGTGCAACGAGGACATCGAGAGCAAGTGGCAGGACGGACCGCTCAGCGCCCACATGGCCGACCACCTGCTCTACCGTCACTGGACCGCCTGGGCCGACGGCAAGGTGTCGCATGTGTTGCTCGTCGACGCCCAGACTGGCGAGGTGGTCAAGGACCTGACCCCGGGCCACTGGCCGAGCCCCACCTTCTCGCTCGGCGACGGTCCCGGCTACGCCTTCTCGCCGGATTCGAAGGAGCTGTGCTTCGTCTCGAACCACGACGACGACCCAGCGTCCTCGACCAACGCGGACTTGTGGACGGTGCCCGTCGACGCCGAGACCATCACCCCCGAGACCGCGGTCAACCTGACCGCCGACAACGACGGTTGGGACTTCGGTCCGGTGTACTCGCCGGACGGTCGCTACATCGCCTATCGCAGCATGGCGCAACCGGGCTACGAGGCCGACTATGTGCGTCTCGCGATCTACGACCGGCAAAAGAAGTCGAGCGTCTATCTCACCGGTCGCGAGACCACCGCGCCGCCGGCGACCGCCGTCCAATGGTTGCCCGGCTCTTCCGACACCCTTCTCTTCCAGGCGGAGGAAGAGGGCCGCAACCCGCTCTTCCGCATCGCCCGGGCCGACGGCACCTTCTCGAAGCTCTTTCGTGACGCCAGCATCGACCTGTGGCAGCCGGTGGCAGGCGATCGGGTGCTCTACGTCCGCCGTTCCGCCGATCACCCTACGGAGCTCTTCGCCGCCGCTCTCGACGGTTCCGGTCGCCGGCAGCTGACCCATTTCAACCAGGAGCTCGTCCAGGAGGTCGACCTGCGGCCCGTGGAGGACATGTGGCTGCCCGGTGACGGTGGCCGTCCGATCCACCTCTTCCTGATCAAGCCCCACGACTTCGATCCGGCCAAGCGGTACCCGCTAATCTTGAACGTCCACGGGGGTCCCCAGAGCCAGTGGATGGACAACTTCCGCGGCGACTGGCAGGTCTACCCCGGCAAGGGCTATGTTCTGGCTTTCGCCAACCCGGCGGGCTCGACGGGCTACGGCCAGGACTTCACCGACGCCATCGGTTGCGATTGGGGTGGCCGGGTGTTCCGGGATCTGATGGCGGTGACCGACGGTCTCGAGAAGCTCCCCTACGTCGACCCGCAGCGCATGGGCGCCATGGGCTGGTCCTACGGCGGCTACATGATGATGTGGTTCGAGGGCCACACCGACCGCTTCAAGGCCATCGCCTCGATGATGGGGCTCTACGACCTGCCATCGTTCTACGGTGCCACCGAGGAGCTGTGGTTCCCCGAGCGCGACCTGTGCGGCATGCCCTGGAGCTCCGACGACTACCAGCGCTGGTCGCCGTCGGCGAGCGCCACGAAGTTCAAGACACCGACGTTGGTGATCACCGGCGAGAAGGACTACCGCGTGCCGTATACGCAGAGCCTGCAGTTCTTCACCGCGCTCCAGCGCCAGGGTGTGCCGTCGCGGCTGGTGGTCTTCCCCAACGCCGGGCATTGGCCGAGCTGGTACGAGATGGCCTTCTACTACACGGTCCACCTCGACTGGTTCCACCGCTACCTGGGTGGTGGCGAGGCGCCGTGGACGGCCGAGGACTTCCTGCGCAACCGCGTGTTCAGCGACGAGAAGGGCGGCGACGGAGCTGTCCCGGCCGCGGGCCACGGGGGTTGACACGCCGTCTCGACCGCTGCTGTAATCTTCGGGTCAGACGAGAAACGACTCATGAGCACCGGCACCCGGATCGAGACCGCCCCCGTGACCGCCGCCTGGCGGGGTCATTGGCATCACCACGTGAACTGACCGGGGCGGTTCGTCCCGGTACTCTCGTCTCCGGGACCGGGCCAGACCACTAGATCTCCAAGAGCCTCCTCCCGGACCTGGGAGGAGGCTTTTTTGATGCGACAACCTACCGAGCCGGTCTCCGCCAAGGGACCTTGGAGGCGGCGGCGATGAAGGTCACCGCCGCCTTGCCGGCCGGGGTGTCGGCGCTCTTCTTCGAGGCCGCGGACCGTCTTCGGCGCCTCGAGGCCGATCTCGCCGCCACCCTCGAAGGGGCGGGCTTTTCCGAGGTCGTCCTGCCGATCCTCGACTACCTCGAACCCTACGATCCGCTGCTCACCCCGGCGGGGCGGTCGGAGCTCTATCGCTTCATCGATCGCGACGGCGAGCAGCTGGCCCTGCGGGCCGATTTCACCACTCTCCTCGCCCGGCTGCTGGCGCCGCGGCTCCAGTCCCTCGAGCTGCCGCTGCGCTTCTTCTACCGCGGCGACGTGGTGCGCTACCAGGAGGATCGTCCCGGGCGCGGGCGCGAGTCCTACCAGATGGGGGCCGAGCTTCTGGGGGTTCCCGGAACCCAGGCGGAGCACGAGATGTTCCGCCTGTGCCTCGAGCTCGCCCTGCGCAGCGGGCTCGAGGGTCTGCGGGTGGTCATGGGTTTCGCCGGTGCCCTCGACCGCCCATTGCTCGACGCTGCAGCTAGGGGAGCGGTGCCCGAGGAGCTCGCCGCCGCCGTCGAACGCCGCGAGCGGGCCACGGCGCGCGCCGCCGGCCCGGCGCTCCTCGAAGTCGTCGAGCACGGTGCCCCGAGCGATCCCGAGGCCCTTGGAGAAGACGCCGCCACAGCCCTGCGCGGTCTCGAAGCCTTGTCGACCGGCATGCAGCGGCTCTTCCCGAAGATTGGGTTCACCATCGATCTCGCCGAGTTCGCTCGGTTTACTCGTGCGCCGGAGCTCGGCGCCGCCCGAGGTCGGCGGAGCTACTATGACGGCTTGCTCTTCCGGGTCTACGCCGCCGCTGGTGCCGACCCCATCGCCGGTGGCGGTCGCTACGACCAGCTTTTCCGCAGCCTTGGCGCGGAAGTGCCGGCGGTAGGTTTCTATCTCGCCATCGATCGGATCCTGGCGCGGGGCGGTGGGTCGGAGGCCGCGCCGTGATCCGCCTGGCGTTGCCCAAGGGGCGCAACCAGGAGCCGGTCCTCGCCGCGCTGCGCAGCGCCGGTCTGGGCCTGTCGGCCCTCGATTCGGGGGAGCGCCGGCTGCTCCTGCCGTGCCCCGAGGACGGCTTCGAGCTGTTGCTGCTCAAGGGATGGGACGTGCCGCGCTACGTCGAGCACGGCATCGCCGACTGCGGTGTGGTCGGGAGTGACGTCCTCGAGGAGGTCGACGGCGACCTCCTAGTGCCGGTGCGGTTCCGCGCCGGGCGCTCGCGGCTCAGCCTGATCGGCCGCGCCGGTGCGCTGCCGGCGCCGGGGAGCCAGGTGCGCCTCGCCACCAAGTACCCGCAGACGGCGCGGCGGATCCTCGAGGACCGGTCGTGGGGCGCCGAGATCCTCGAGCTCAGCGGTTCCATCGAGCTGGCGCCGCTCCTCGACCTGGCGGACGTCGCCCTCGACATCGTCCAGACCGGCCAGACGCTGGCCGAGAACCAGCTGGTCGAGCTCGAGACGGTACGCGAGGTGGCCGACTGCCTGGTGGTCAACCGCGCTTCCTTCCAGCAACATCGGCAGGCCATCAACGACCTGATCGGCCGCCTCGAGGCGGCGGAGGTGGCGACGTGAGCGGCCCCTTGAAGATTTTCGGCGTCAAGACGCTGCGAGGCCGTCGCGCCCTGGACCGGCTCCTCGGCCGTGGCGCGCTGGTCTACGATCGCCGGATCGAGCGCAAGGTCGAGCGGATCGTCCGCGACATCCGCCGCGGCGGCGACCGCGCGCTGCTCGAGGCGGTGCGGCGCTACGACGGCTTCGAAGCGGCGACCGTGGCCGACCTGGGCCTCGTCGCCACCACCTCGGACCGCGACCCGGGCTCGCTGCCGGCGGGGTTCGCTACCGGCCTCGAGGCCGCCATCGCCGCGGTGGAGGACTTCCACCGGCCGCAGGTCCATCCGGGCTACACCCTCGAAGGCGACGGGATCACTCTCGAGGAGCGCCGCCAGCCGCTCCGCCGGGTCGCGGTCTACATCCCTGGGGGCCGCGCTTCCTATCCTTCGACGGCGGTGATGACGGTGGTGCCGGCGCGGCTCGCCGGGGTCGAGGAGATCGTCGCACTGACCCCGCCGCGGGCGTACCGCGCGATGCCGGCGTTGCGCTATACCCTCGACCGGCTGGGGGTGCGCGAGATCTGGGGCATGGGCGGCGCCCACGCGGTGGCGGCAGCGGCCTATGGCACCGAGTCGGTGGCCCGGGTCGACAAGATCGTCGGACCGGGCAACGCCTGGGTGACCGCCGCCAAGCGGGCGGTGGTGGGCGACGTCGCCATCGACGGTCTCGCCGGACCCACCGAGGTGGTCATCGTCGCCACCGGCGGCGCCGACGCCGGCTGGGTCGCCGCGGACCTCCTGGCGCAGGCCGAGCACGATCCGCTGGCGGCGGCGGTGCTGGTGACCGATGATCACGAGCTCGCCCGCCGGGTTTCGGCGGAGCTCGAGGAGCAGCTGCCGGCCCTGGCCACCGAGGAGACCGCGCGGGCGTCCCTCGATCGCTTTGGCTGTGCCCTGGTGGTCGACGACGTCGACGAGGCTCTCGAGGTGGTCGAGGCGGTGGCCCCCGAGCATCTGCAGCTGGTGGGTACGGCGGCCGAAGCCCTGGCGCCGCGGGTGAGCCGCGCCGGCGCGATCTTCCTCGGCGGCGCCACCCCCGAGGTCTTTGGCGACTACGTGGCGGGGCCGAGCCACGTGCTTCCCACCTGCGGCGGCGCGCGCTTCGCGTCGGCCCTCGGCGTCGAGGATTTCGTGCGCCGGAGTCACACGGTTTGCTTCACCCCCGAGGCGGCGCGGCGTTGGGCGGCGCCCGCCGCCGCCCTCGCCGATGCGGAAGGGCTGCCGGCCCACGCCGCGGCGGCCCGAAGGAGATCTTGAAATGAGCGACCGATCCCAGTCCTCTCCGGTGCGTTTCGTTCGGCCCGAGCTCAAGAAGCTCAAGGCCTATCATCTGGTGCAGGCGCCCTTCCGCTTCAAGCTCGACCAGAACGAGGTGCCCTGGGACCTGCCGCGGCGACTCAAACGCCGCGTGACCCGGCGACTCGAGGCCGAATCCTGGGCCACCTATCCGGATTTCAACGCCGACGAGCTGCGCAAGGCCATCGGCGAGCGCGAGCGGTGGCCGTGGCGCGGCGTGCTGGTGGGGGGGGGCTCGAGCGAGCTCCTGAGCCTGTCGGTCGAGAGCATGGTCCCCGCCGGCACCGAGGTGCTCGGCCACGCGCCTTCCTTCGGGCTGTACTCGATGCTCATCCCACGCTCCGGCGCGGTGCCCCATTTCATCCAGTCGGGGGTGGACCTGCAGATTCCGTATGACGAGATCCTGGCCGAGGTCGAGCGCGATCCGCGGCGGCCGCTCCTCCTGTGCACGCCCAACAACCCGCCCGGGGACGGTTTGACGGTCGAGCAGGTGGAGGCGCTCCTCGAGCGGCTCGACGCGCCGCTGATGCTCGACAACGCGTATGACGGCTTTTGCCGCTGGGACTACCGGCCGCTCCTCGACAAGCACCGGCACCTCCTGATCTACCGCACCTTGTCGAAGGCCTGGGCGGTGGCCGGGATGCGCATCGGCTATCTCCTGGCGGATCCGGACCTGGTCGACGAGCTGGTCAAGGCCAAGCTGCCCTACAACCTCGGCCACGCCGCGATCCTGACCGGCCTCGAGCTGCTCGCCGATCCCGGCTTTTCGGACAGAGCGGTGCGGGCGATCCTGGCGCGGCGCCCGCAATGGGTCGCACTCCTCGAGGAGCACGGTCTCGAGACCTTCCCGACGGAGACCAACTTCGTGCTCTTCCGCTGCGGCCGTGGCCCCGATGGCCAGGCGCGCTCGCGGGTGCTCCTCGACGGGCTGACCCGGCGCGGCATCCTGGTGCGTGACGTCAGCGCCGGTCCGGGGCTCGCCGGATGTCTGCGGGTCACCGTCGGCGGCGGCGGTGCGCTGCGCGCCATGCGGCAGGCTCTCGAGGAGATCGGCGACCTGGGTGGGGAGGGAACATGAGCGCCGTGGAAACGCGCCGCGCGACGGTCGAACGCGAGACCGGCGAGACGAAGATCCGCCTCACCCTCGACCTCGACGGCGGCGAGCGACGCATCGGCGTTCCCGACGGTTTCTTCGCCCACATGCTCGACGCGCTCTCGACCCACGGCGGCCTGGGTCTCGAGCTCGAAGCCAAGGGGGACACCGAGGTCGATCTGCACCACACCGTCGAGGACGTCGGCATCGCGCTCGGTGATGCGCTGTGCGAGGCTCTCGGGGAGCGCCGCGGTGTGGTGCGCTTCGCCCACGCCTACGCTCCCCTCGACGAGGCGCTGGCGCGGGCGGTGGTCGATCTGTCGGGCCGGGGCTTCTTCGCCTGGCGGCCGCCGGCGGAGCTCGAGCACGTCTGGGTGACCCGCGACTTTCCGCTCAGCCTGGTGGCGGATTTCTTCCAGGCTTTCGCCGATCGCGGCCGGTTGACCCTCCACCTCGACCTGTTGTTCGCGCGCAACGGCCACCACGCCGCCGAGGCGAGCTTCAAGGCGGTGGCGCTGGCGCTCCGCCAGGCGCTGGCGCTCCGCGCCGGCAACAGCTCGGTGCCCAGCACCAAGGGGACGTTGTCGCGATGAGTCCCGCCCCGGCTAGTGGTCCGGCCGCCACGCCGCGCCGTGTCACCATCGTCGACGCCGGTGTCGGCAACCTCGGCAACCTCCGCCGGGCCCTCGAGCACCTCGGGGCCGAGGCTGAGATCACCGCCGATCCCTCCCGGGTGGCGTCGTCGTCGTGTCTGGTGCTTCCCGGGGTGGGTGCCTTCCGGCCGCCCCGTGAGACCCTCCGCGGCGCCCTCGAGGACGCGCTGGGCGAGGCCCTCGACGGCGGTGCCTGGCTGCTCGGCATCTGTGTCGGCTTCCAGCTGCTCTTCGAGGCCGGCGAGGAGTTCGGGCAGAGCGACGGCCTGGGGCTCCTGCCGGGCACCGTCCGGCGCCTGCCCGCGACGGTACCGCTGCCGCATATCGGGTGGAACGCCCTGGTCGAGGCCCAGGAGCACCCGCTCCTCGCCGGGCTCGCCGGCGCTTTCGTCTACTTCGTCCACAGCTTCGCGCCCGACGGCGTCCCCGACGACCTGGTCCTGGCCCGTTGCCGCCACGGCCGCGCCTTTCCCGCGGTGGCGGGGCGGGGCCGCGTCCTGGGTACTCAATTCCACCCCGAGAAGAGCGGCAAGAGCGGTCTCGCCCTGCTCGACAACTACCTGGAGATGGCCCATGGATCTGCTTCCGGCCATTGATCTGCGCCAGGGGCAGGTGGTGCGTCTGCGCCAGGGCGACGACGCCCGGCGGACGGTCTACGGCACCGACCCGGGGGCGGTGCTCGAGGGCTATGCCGCCGCCGGAGCCCGTTGGGTCCACGTCGTCGATCTCGACGGCGCCTTCGGCGACGGCTCGCAGCGCGAGCTCACCGCGGGCCTGGCGGCGCAAGCGCGGGCGCTGGGGCTCGACCTCGAGCTCGGCGGCGGCCTGCGCGACCGGGCGAGCGTCCTCGCGGCCCTCGAGGCGGGGTGCTCGCGGCTGGTGGTCGGCTCGATGCTGGCCCGCGACTTCGACCTCTTCGTGCGCCTCGCCGACGAGCTCCCCGGGCGGCTCGTGCCCGGGCTCGACCTGCGCGACGGTCGCCTCGGCGTCGATGGCTGGCAGCGCACCAGCGACCTGGGGGTCGAGGTGCTCGGTGATCGGCTTCGCGGGTTGCCGTGTCCGGCGGTTCTGGTCACCGACATCGCTCGCGACGGCGAGCTCGGCGGCCCCAATCTCGAGCTCGCCTGCGCCGTCGGCCGAGCCACCGGCATGCCGGCGCTGCTCTCCGGCGGCGTCCATTCCCTGGACGACCTGCGGCGGGCCTCCGAGCGGCCCGAGATCGGCGGCGCGGTGGTCGGCCGGGCGCTCTACGACGGGCGCCTCGACCTGGCCGAGGCGCTCGTGGTGTGCGGCGCCGGCGCGGTGGAGGCAGAACCATGAAGGGCGCCGGTGAGCTCACCGGGCTGACCCGGCGGATCATTCCCTGTCTCGACGTCGCCGACGGTCGCGTCGTCAAAGGGGTGCGATTTCAGAACCTCGCGGATCAGGGCGATCCGGCCGAATCGGCCCTCCGCTACGACGAGCAGGGGGCCGACGAGATCGTCTTCCTCGACATCTCGGCGGCCCACGAAGGGCGCGACACCGAGCTCGATTGGGTGCGGCGGAGCGCCGAGCAGGTGTTCATCCCGCTCACCGTCGGCGGTGGCGTGCGCCAGGTCGAAGACGCTCGTCAGCTTCTCTTGGCGGGCGCCGACAAGGTAGCGGTCAACACCGCCGCAGTGCGCCGGCCCGAGCTCCTGGCGGAGCTCGCCGAGCGCTTCGGCAGCCAGTGCGTCGTGCTCTCCGTCGACGCCCGGCGCCGGGGCGACGGCGGCTGGGAGGTGGTCACCCACGGCGGTCGCACGGGCACCGGGATCGACGCCCTCGAATGGCTCAAGCGCGGGGTCGAGGCCGGCGCCGGCGAGGTGCTGCTGACCTCCATCGACAGCGACGGCATGCAGGAGGGCTACGACCTGCCGCTCTTGACCGCGGCGGCGGCAGCGGTGCCCGTGCCGGTGATCGCCTCGGGCGGCGCCGGCAACGTCGAGCACCTGGCGGCGGCCCTCGAAACCGGTGCCGCGGCGGTGCTCGCCGCCTCGATCTTCCATCAGGGGATGCTCACCGTCGGCGAGGTCAAGCGCCAGCTGGCGGCCCGCGGCTTCCCCATGCGCCTCGACACCGGGCCCGGTGCGGCCCGCGGAGATTCGCCATGAGCGCCACACCGAAGGGCCTCGACCTCGATCCCGAAACGCTGGTCTATGACGACCGGGGCCTCCTGCCGGTGGTGGTCCAGGACGTCTCGAGCGGAGCGGTCTTGATGCTCGCCTGGGCCGATCGCGAGGCGGTG
>JAGQSE010000577.1 GCA_020439725.1 Acidobacteriota bacterium | reverse complement strand
GCGGCGGTCATGAAGATACAACCGCCCGGAAGCTCTTCGAGCTCCGCCCAGTGCATCCAGTTGGAGAAGATCGCTCGGACTCGCGGTTCACCGGCGGGCGCTTCCCTCGCCGGCGAGATGACGGTCTCCCGGAAGAGCTCGGTCGCCTCGTCGAGGAGCTCGAGCTGGAGCCCCTCCTTGTCACGGAAGTGGGCGTAAAGACCGCTCTTCGACAGGCCCACCGCCTCGGCCAGCTGGGCGATCGACACCGCCTCGAAACCGATGCGGCTCACCAGCGCGAGAGCCTCGCGGAGGATCGCCTTCTTGGTAGCTAGGCCCTTGTTCACGGAGAGAGAATAGCACGACCGTTCGTTTTTGTGCGATCTGGACCGAGAGGGTCCCGACTTTGGGCAGCCGTAGGAGGCGAGCGGGAGAGCGTTGCAAGAAGCATCCCTGGGCCTGGTGCGCATCCCAGGAGGGGGCCAGGGATTTCGGAGCACCGCGGCTGCAGGGTCTCCCAGCCACGCCTATAATGCCCAAACGATGATCTCGACCAGCGCCTTTCGCGACGTCCTACGCCACTTCGCCTCCGGCGTCACCCTGGTGACCGCTCGCGACGGCGAGCGGGTCTACGGCCTCACTGTCTCCGCCTTCAGCTCCTTGTCCGCAGACCCGCCGCTCATCGCCGTGGTCATCGACCAGCGGAGCTCGATCCACCAGGCTCTGGCCCAGGAAGGTGCCGGCTTCGCGGTCAACATCCTCGCCGAAGACCACCGCGAGCTCTCCGACCGCTTCGCCTTCGTCCCCGACGCCGACCGCTTCGCCGAAGGCGTCTGGGGCGCCACCGAAGACGGCATCCCCGTCCTCGAAGACGCCCTGGCGTGGCTCGCCTGCACCGTCGAAGCGAGCCACCCCGTCGGCTCCCACGTCCTCTACATCGGCCGCGTCCGCGCCTCCCACACCCCCCGCGCCGAGCATCCGCCGCTGGTTTATTGGAACCGGGAGTATCGGAAGCTTGGGGGGTAGGGGAGTTTGGGGCTGCTAAGGTCGCTTCGCCCGCTTTTCTCGCCTCCCGTCCTTCGCTCGTCGATCTCTTCTCAAGCTTCCTGAGTCCCGGCCTCCTCACCAGGAGCCGCACCCAGCCGACGTCGGCCTTGACCTCTCCCGCGAGGATTCCTCGCTTCCTATTCTCAGAAGCAGAACTCCGGACCGGCGGCCGGATGTCGGCGGGGGCTCGTCAAGGGCTCCTGCGGGGCGGGCTCCGGTCGCCGGTTCGGAGGGATGCGAGGGGGGAGAGGAGGCAGGCACGGGCTCCGTCAGCATCTTTCTTCGACCAGGACGAGCACGATGAGGGGCGTCGGTCCGCAGGGTCTTAGGCACGGCGGTTACCGGCCCGGCTAGGACCGATGTCGGTCCTCAGGCGCTCCCATCGCTCGCCACCCACTCCCCCCACCGCTCCCGCGCCTCCCGCGCGGGTCTCGAATCCTCACCCCGCGCCTCGGCGATGACTTCTGCGGCGCCTTCTAGGTAGGTGCGGGCGTCCGCGTGGCGACCTTGGGCCAGGAGGCAGGCGCCGAGGAGGCTTCTGGCGTCGGCGAGGCGCCAGGCGGGGCGATCGGTGGGGGGGCGCTCGACCAGGTCGCGGAGCAGGCGTTCGGCGCGGGAAGCGTTGCCGAGGCGGAGGGCGGCTTCGGCCAGATTGCGCTGGAAGATGAGGGTGTCCTCGGAGTCCGCGCCGGCCTTGGTCAAGGACGTCTGCCAGGCCTCCTCGAGAAGATGTCGGGCCTCGACGAGATCGTCGGGGCGGCCCCGTCCCAGCAGTGCATAGCCGAGACCGTTTTGGCTCCGCGCGACGTTGAGGTTGCCGGCGTTGAACGAGTAGAGGCGGGTGTTGAGGGCTTCGCGATAGGTCTGAACCGCCAGGTCGCTCTTCCCTTGAGCGTCGTAGAGGAAGGCGAGGTTCATCAACGCGGTAGCCAGCTGCGGCTTGTCGGGGTCGAGTCGCTCGCGGCGGATCTCGATGCTGGTGGCGAGGAGCGGCTCCGCTTCGTCGAGCCGGCCCGAGGTGAGCAGGAGCCGGGCGAGGTTGTTGAGGGCTCGGGCGATGGGCAGGCTCCGCGGCTCGTAGATCACCTCGCGCTCCGCGAGCACCTCGCGGAAGAGCCGTTCGGCCGTCTCGGTGTCGCCCTGCCATTCGCGATAGGCGGCGAGGTTCGACTTGAGATCGTTGAGCGTCGCGGCATCGATTTCCGGATGCTTCTCGCGGATCGCCTCGGCCTGCTCGAGGAGCGCGCCGGCCTCTTGCCTGTGGCCGCGGCTGAAGAGCAGCGATCCGAGGTTGTTGAGGCTCGACAAGAGGTCCGTCGGAGTGGTCCGTGACGACCCCTGGCGAAGGTCGAGCGAGCGCTGGAGCAGGTCCTGCGCCTGGTCGTAGAAGGTCAGCCGGCCGAGGGCGCGTCCGAAGCGGTCGTAAATCGTCGCCTGGTCTTGCACGTCGCCAAAGCGTTCGCTGGCCACGGCCCGCTCGACGGCGGTGCGCGTGGCCTCGGCGCGGGACTCGTCGCTCGAGGCGTCGAAGACCTCGATGATCTCGAGGTAGGCGTCGCGGAGGTCCCGCGCGCGGCCGCCCTGGACCTCCGCCTGGACCTGGAAGAAGAGACCGATGGCGGCAGCGATCCCCAAAACGAGAAGGAAAACCGTCGAGGCAGCGAGGGCGCGGCGGTGCCGGCGGACGAAGAGCCCGAGGATGTACTGCCAGCTGTAGGGCTGCGCCTCGACGGGCAGATGGGCCCGATGCCGGCGGATGTCCTCGGCGAGGGCGGCGGCAGAGGCGTAGCGCTCGGCCGGGTTCCAGGCCATGGCGCGGAGCGTGATGGCGTCGAGGTCGCCACGCACGTCCTCGACAGCGAGGCCCGAGGCTCGTTGCACCGTGCCACCGCTCCTGAGCTCCTCGGCGAGGGCCTTCGACGGCACCTGGGGCGGCTCGTCGGAGCCGCCCGCGGGCTTGGGAGCTCGGCCGGTTAGCAGCAGGAAGAGGATGGCGCCCAGCGAGTAGACGTCGTTGGCGGTGGTGATCGCCCGTCCCGCCATCTGCTCGGGACTCGCGTAGGGCGGCGTGCCGATGCGCAGGTTGATCGATTGGGTGGCGCCATCGGTGCCCTGCTGCAGGACCTTCGCGATGCCGAAGTCGAGGAGCTTGGGTTCGCCGTCGGCGTCGACCAGGATGTTCGACGGCTTGA
>JAGQSE010000576.1 GCA_020439725.1 Acidobacteriota bacterium | reverse complement strand
GCCGCACCGCGACGCTCTGCACGCGACCGGCGGAGAGCCCGGTCCGCACCTTCTTCCACAGCACCGGTGACAGCTGGTAGCCGTAGAGGCGGTCGACGATACGGCGGCTCTCCTGGGCCCGCACCAGGTTCGAGTCGATGTCCCGGGGCTTGGCGAGAGCGGCGCGGATGGCGTCGTCGGTGATCTCGTGGAAGGCGATGCGGCGCACCGGGACCTTGGGCTTCAAGATCTCGAGCACGTGCCAGCTGATGCTCTCGCCCTCGCGGTCTTCATCGGTGGCGAGCAGCAGCTCGTCGGCTCCCTTGAGCGCCTGGCGCAGCCGCTGGATGTACTTCTTCTTGTCTTGAGGGACGACGTAGAGGGGCTCGAAGTCCTGGTCGACGTTGACCCCGAGCCGAGCCCAGGACTCCTTCTTCACCTGCTCGGGGATCTGGTCGGCCTTCTCGGGCAGGTCCCGCACGTGGCCGTAGCTGGCCTCGACGGTGTAGTCCTTGCCGAGGATCCGCGAGATGGTCTTCGCCTTCGCCGGCGACTCCACGATGACCAATGACGTCATGAAACTCTTTCCTAACCGTCGACCCCTGACGTGCCGTTGAGCGAATCCCCCGAAGCGCAGGCGGTGGCTCCGATTGGGAGCGGGGCCTCGGGGCTCTCGAAGCGCCGACAAGACCGGCGCGGGTCCTAGAGCATGGTCAAAAAGATTCGGCGCGTCAACCGCGGTCGGGGCGCGGCCCCTTTCCGCGGTGGGCCTTGGCAGAGGTGGCGTTCACCTCGAACCGGCGCTAATCTCGACTCTCCGAGGAGCCCGCAACGGCCCTCTGAACCCGAACCCGAGGAGATCCAGCATGCTGCAAGAAGGAGATACCCTGCCCGCGTTCGAGCTGCCCGACGAGACCGGCAAGACGCGGAGCTTCGACGATCTGAAAGGCGACAACGGCCTGATCCTCTACGTCTATCCCAAGGACGACACCCCCGGGTGCACCGTCGAGGCGCAGGCTTTCCGCGACCACGCGGCGACCCTCGGCGAGCTCGGCTACCAGGTGGTGGGGCTGTCGAAGGACTCCGCCGCCTCGCACTGCAAGTTCATCGAGAAGTACGACCTGACCTTCCCGCTGCTCACCGACGCCGACGGCAAGTACCTCGAGGCCATCGGTGCCTGGGGCGAGAAGAAGATGTACGGCCGCACGTCCTTCGGCATCAAGCGCAGCACCTTCGTCGCCGACGCCACGGGCAAGCTGATCAAGGTCTACCCCAACGTCCGCGCCAAGGGTCACGCCGAGCGCGTGGTCCAGGACCTTGGCTGACCGGGGCCATCAGTCGTGAGCGACGTCGCCGAGGAGCACCGCCACGCCGCCGGCCAGAGGGTCGCCGGCTGCGCGGTGCTGACGGTGAGCGACACCCGCACCGCCGACACCGACGCCGGTGGCAAGCTCCTCCGCGAGGCCCTCGCCGGTGCCGGCCACCGGCTCCTCGCCCACGACCTGGTGCGCGATGAGCCCGATCTCGTACGCACCCGCCTCGAGACCTGGCTCGCCGACCCGGGGATCCAGCTGGTCCTGACCACCGGCGGCACCGGCATCGCCCCCCGTGACACCACCATCGAGGTCGTCGAAGCTCTGCTCGACAAGCGTCTCGACGGTTTTGGCGAGCTCTTCCGCATGCTCAGCTACGAACAGGTCGGCAGCGCCGCCATGCTCAGCCGCGCCACCGCCGGCCTCGCCGGCGAAACCTTCGTCTTCGCCCTCCCCGGCTCTACCAAGGCCCTCCGCCTCGCCCTCGACCGCCTGATCCTCCCCGAGATCCCGCACCTGCTCTGGCAGCGCGGCGGGTGAGCGCCCGTTAGGTCGGCCTCCCGGATCGGTGAGCAGGGCTTTTGGTCCTTGCGCGCAAAACGATCTTGTTGTAAAATAGAATCGTTGCGCAACAGTCTCGTTTGTCGACTTCAAGAGGAATGGCCCGATGATCAGCAGCAAGGTCGGCTCCCCGGTGACCGGAGATGACTTTTTCGACCGGGAATCCGAGCAGCGCGACGTCTGGGAGTTCCTCCGCGGCGACGACCTGCTCCTGCTGGCCCCAAGGCGCGTCGGCAAGACCTCGCTCATGCTCCGCCTCCGCGACACGGCCCACAAGCATCAGCTCGAGGCCGCCTACATCAGCGTCGCGGGAGCCGAGGACGAACCGGCCTTCGTCCGCAAGCTCTGCGAGGGAGTTTCCGGCCTGGACGCCAGCTCCGATGTCTTGCGGCACCTGAAGAAGGGCAAGCTCGCTCGCTGGCTGAAGCGGATCAAGAAGGTCAGCGTCGCGCAGATCGGCCTTGAGCTCGGTCCTGGCTCTCCCTGGGAAGACGTCGGCGCGCAGCTGGTTGAGGCACTCGACCGGGAGGGAGGTCGACGGCTGATCCTCGTCGACGAGGTACCCGTTTTCGTCCTGTCATTGCTCCGCCAGGATTCCAGCGGCGCTCGGGCGCGCAAGTTCCTAACTTGGTTTCGCGAGCTACGCCAGCACCCGGATCGGCAGGGACGGCTCCGCTGGCTCCTCGCGGGATCGATCGGTCTCGACACCGTGGCCGCGCGACTTCACCTTGGGGACACCATCAACGACCTCTACGTCGTGCGTCTTGGACCCTTCGATCGCGAAACCGCGAGGACGTTCCTGGTTTCGCTTGGCCTGGCCCACGACTTCTCCATGAGTGCCGGGGTCGTCGAGCACTTCCTCGATCGCGTCGGGTGGCTGATTCCGTACCACCTTCAGCTCCTTTTCCGCGAGCTGCGCTCACGCTGCACGGACCAGTCCAGCCCGCCGGACATCGAGGCGGTGGACGCCGTCTTCGAGGATCTCGTTTCGCCTTCGAAGAGGGCCTATTTCGACTACTGGCGCCAGCGCCTTCATGAAGAGCTCGGCCAACCCGACGCCGAACGGGCGATCACCCTGCTCAACGCGGTCGCGAAGGACCCCGAGGGAACCTCGCGAGAGGTGCTCGAGCAACAGCTCTCAGAGTCCATCTCGGATGCCGATGAGAGGGTCGACGGCCTCCGGTATCTCCTCGACGTCTTGGAGAGCGACGGCTACCTGGTCGAGACCGGAAAACGCCATCGCTTCCGTTCTCCTCTACTTCGTGAATTCTGGCTGCGAAGGGTGGCGCCATGACCGAGCTCGACCGCCTCGCCCTGGGCGACATGGCTCGCTACAACCCACACCTGCTCAGCCGCGACGAGCTGGTCGGGCTCTTCTCCGCCCGCCAGGAAACTCTCGCGGGGCTCCTCGAGGACCTGAAACGGTGCGGCCCCGACCAGACACCCCAGCACCACCTTCTGGTCGCCCAGCGGGGCATGGGCAAGACGATGTTGCTCCGCCGGGTGCAGATCGCCATCGAGGACGACCCCAGATTGTCTGAGCAATGGCTGCCGTTGACCTTCCCGGAAGAACAGTACGACGTCGGCGGACTCTCCGACCTGTGGCTCAATTCCATCGACGCCTTGGGGGACACGCTCGAACGCACGGGGCGCGAAACCGAGGCCGATCGACTCGATAGGGCCCGAGACTCCCTACTCCACCTGGATGAGAACCAGCGCGCCCGGGAAGCCATCGCTTTGCTCCTCGAGACCGCCCGAGGTCTCGGTCGTCGCCTGGTGCTTCTCGTCGACAACATCGACCTGATCCTCGACCGCATCGCGGACCAAGCCTGGGCCCTTCGCGAGGTGCTTTCCGAGGAACGCTCCCTGGTTCTCGTCGGCGCCAGCGCTCAGGCACTCGAGAGCACTTACAGCTATGGAGAGCCCTTCTATGACTTCTTCCAGATCCACGAGCTCCAGGGCCTCGATCTCGAAGAAACCAGAGGGGTACTCCGCTGCTATGCCGGACGGTGGGGAAACGAAGAGGTCACAAGGATCCTCCAGGAGGAGCCCACCCGGATCAAAACCCTTCAGACCTTAACTGGGGGAAACCCGCGCACGATCACCTTGCTCTACAGCATTCTGGCGCGCGGCCTCGATGGTGACGCGAGAAGTGATCTCGAAGGACTCCTCGATCAATGCACTCCTCTATACAAGGCCCGACTAGAGGCTCTACCTACCCAGCAACAACGCATAGTCCACAGCCTCGCCGTCTTCTGGCATCCCGCCACCGCTAGCCAGATCGCTGACGAGCTTCGGCTCGACGTGAATGCCGTCTCTTCCCAACTCACGCGATTGACCAAAGAGGGAGTTGTCGAAAAGGTCGCCTACGAGCCGGGGCCTCGCGCGGGCTTCCAGATCACAGAGCGCTTCTTCAATATCTGGTATCTCATGCGGTCGACTCGCAGAGCGCGGCGACGACTGATCTGGTTTGTAGAGTTCCTCAAGATCTTCTACGACCAGAACCAACTACAAGACCACGCGCGGAGGCACCTGGCACGAAGCGTCCGCTTAGATCCTGAAGGCCGCTTACGGTTGGCAGAATACAGCTTTGCACTCGCAGCCGCCATCGAGGACACACCACTTCGCGACATGCTAGAGACCGACGGACTGTACACCCTGCTGGAAGACCGGTCCCTCTTCTCTAACCTAGCCGAACTCCTGGACACAGAGGACGCCGGATCGCCTCTACAGACCCGAATCGAACACCAGAATCGCCTCGAAGAACTAAGAGCACGCGTCCATTCTCTCGATCTCAATATCCCAAGCTGGCCACCAGAAGCACTCTGGCAGGAAATCTCAAGCTGGCCCCAACGCCTAGGCGTAAAAATTCAGCTGATACTCCAATTGGAACGCAACGAGCTTGACCGATCCGCCTCTCTCCTTCGTGACCTCAAAGAAGAGAAGCAACGATTTTTCACAGCAGTAGACCTACCCGACCTAAAAAAAGCGATCGCACAGGCCTTCCAACGAGGCTGGATGAGATCTACCGACGATATCGATGGCGCCCGATTCGCAGCCTCACGCCTTGGAGTCCCAGGTCTAATAGGATTTGCACTTGCTCAGCGCCTAAACACAAGGGTCCCAACACCACCTCAGCCTGACCATAAAGAGTCAACCTTCTTCTCCGAGCTTACCAGCCTGCTAGACAGCTCCGGTTGCGCACTTGTTAAGGCATGTTGGGCACACCACGCCCTCAAAATGGACATCAATAATCCTCTCGCAAGGAAATTCATAATAGACCTCACGGCAGACAACATATCGATATCGTGGCCAAGCACACTCCTAGATCTATCTCTTGGACTCTTCTACATCGACCGCAGAAGCCCGATGGCAGGAGAGAAACTAAGAAAAGCACTTTCAACCTGTGGCTCCAGAAATCCCCTCCTGGGGCTACCAGACCTACTTGGCACGCTTTCCAATGCTATAGAGGAGTTCGAAAGCCTGGACCTTTTAGGCGAAATGACCATTGTCATCACAAAGGCTGCCGAAACAGTCCTCCTGGCAAGGGAAGAGCACCCCAACCTCAAAGAACTCTCGGCGTTCCACAACCTTCCCGCAACCGTGGAACTAGCTGGGCTAGCATCGTTAGGAAGGCAGAACCAGTTCGCAGCCCTCATCCAGAATGAGCCCACATTGAGGACAGAGGCACTCCCCTTTCTACGAATGACAGCCCGAGCCTTCGCGATGGCTCTGATCCCTGAGGAGGCCCTCCGGATTTCTGAATGCCTCATCGAGCTGGAACCTGCCAACCCTGACTGTCGAACTCTTCTGGGGATCTCTCAACTCCTATCAAACCAATGGGTGGAGGGTAAGCAGACCCTGCAACAGGTGGCCAGCCTGACAGCCGCGCCAAGTCCGATGGTTCTTCACCTCCTTGGGCTAGCTCATGCTGGCGAAGGCAGTCGAGAAGATGCCATTCACTACTTCCGCCTTGCTGCCGCCATTGCCCCCTCCATACCTCTCTCCTGGCTCGAGCTCGCAAAACAACTACTTCAACGGCCTAACAATCCGACGACGCTCTCTAGCAAGTTAATTGCCTACCAGATGCAACAAACATACAATATCTGGCCATCTGTACATTCACAATCGGCCGGAATTTCAAGTATCGAAGAAGCGATCTCATCGCTCGAGAGAGCGATTGCGTTGGACCCTGACAATGGCGATGCGTGGTTGCTACTCGCTACAGCACTCGAACAAGACCGGAACCTCAAGGGCGCCCTAGGAGCTCACAAAAAGGCAACCAAGTTAATACCGCACAGCGAAGTTGCTTGGCAAGGCCTTGCAATTAACCTTGCTGCGTCTAATCTTCTAAACAAAGCTGAGACCGCAGCTCGAGAAGGACTTCCGCTCGTTGCCGATGCTAGCCTCTTGGAAAGCCTATTGTCAGGCCTTCAACTGGCACAAGAGGGAGGACGCGAGAGCAACGAATCCGAACTCGCACAAGCACCAACTAGTAACAATCTCATCTGGGCGCTCAATCACCTCGCTTGGGTGCGGTTCGTTGCCGGCGGAAGAGAGCCTTGGCTCGAGAAGTTGGCTCGGCGAGCATCCGAAGGGGAGCCGGACTCGACTAACATCTCTCATACCCTCGCCTGCATTCTCGCCGCCCAGGGGAAGTCCTCAGCCGCCTTCGAGCGGATCGAGGGCTTCCTCGAGTCTGTGGCAAGGGAGGAGCGCGGCGCAGAGGCCTGGCCTGACGTCTTATCCTTCTTCGCCGCCTGTGTCGAAGGCGGGAAGGCGCGAGAAGCCTCGGATCTGCTGGAGCGGCTGGAGCTGGCCGACCGCTGGGCGCCGCTCAGGGAGGCGCTCGAGACGGTGGACTACGGCAGCGCCGCCTATCTGCGTCGACTGGCTCCGGAAGTCCGGAAGCCGGTCGAGGAGATCCTCGTACAGCTGGGATGGGGGGAGAAACTGCAGGAGCTCCAGCAGCAACGCACCGGACGCAGAACCGGCGGCGCGAGGAAGACTCCGAACCGGCGTAGGAAGAGGGGCTAGAAGGAAGGCTCTCTCCAGCCACCTACCCCCGCAACCGATAGGTCCGCTTGTAGCCGTGGGTGCGGTTCTTCAGGGTGACCTCCATCACTCCCTGGGCGTCGCAGGTGTATTGCTCTTCGATCTGCTGGTCGTGGTCGCGGGGCAGGAGGCCGATGGGGCGGCGGTCCAGGTCGTCGGCGTCGCGTAGGGCGGGATGGAAGGGAAAGTAGATCTCGGACCACGGGGTGAGGCTGCCGGCGGGCTGACCGTGCTCGTCGATCTCGGTGCACTCGAGGTAGCGGAAATGGCCGATGGTGTGGATCGGGCGATAGCGGCGACGGAAGACCAGCGGCTCCTCGCCCGGCGCGGGCAGCGGGGCGTCCTTGGGGAAGATCGCGTCGAAGGCCACGCGGCGGCCCTCCTCGGCCTCGCGCCAGACGCCGAAGTAGCGGGTGAAGCGCTCGCGGAGCGTGACGCCGCTGCTGGCGTCGGCGGCCAGGGCAAGGCCGAGAGCGGTGGCGGAGCGCGCTTCCGGGGAGAGCCGGACCTTGTTGCCCCAATGGCGGCGCAACATCCGGCCGACCAGCGGCAGCTCGCTAGCACCGCCGACCCGGTAGATCCCGGCCAGATCTTCGGCCCTGGCACCGTCGGAGCACCGGGCGATGGCCGATTCGACGGCGAAGAGGGTGCGCTCGACGAGGGGAGCACAGCGAGCATCGAAGTCCCGGACGGCGACCGTGACCCTGCCGGCGCCGGGGATCTCGGAGCCGAGGTCGACGACGAGCTTCTGGGTGTTGGCGTGGATGCCTTCCTTGACCCGCCGGCAGTGCTCGAGAAGGCGGTCGCGGGCGCCCTCGGGGAGAGCCCCGGGCCCCGGTAGATCCGCCGTCTCGAGGGCCAGAGCGAGAAGCTCGGCGTCGAAGTCATCCCCGCCGAGCCGCGGGACTCCGTCGTTGGCGAGGATCTCGTGGTGGCGACCGGTGATCCGCACCACCGAGGCGTCGAAGGTGCCGCCGCCGAGGTCGTAGACCAGGAGCTTCTCCTTGCGCCGGGCGCCGCTCCGGGTGCCGAAGCGGTGGGCGTACTCGATACCCGCCGCGGAGGGCTCGTTGATCAGACCGAGAACGCGGAAGCCCGCCTGGCGGAAGGCCTCGAGGGTGACGAAGCGTTGGCCGCTGGCGGCGTTGGCCGGGACGGCGACGAGCACGTCGAAGGTCTTGCGCGACCGAGTCTCGAGGCTCGACCGCTCGCGCAGGTCCTCGCGCAGACAGCGCAGGAACCGCGCCAGGAGCTCGATGCGGCGCCACTCTTCACCGGCGACCTCGAGGGTCGACTCGGGCCCGGCGTCGGCGAGCCAGCGCTTGAAGGAGTGCAGAAGGGTCCACTTGGGGTCGGAACGCAGCGCCTCCGCGCGCCAACCGGCCAGGACCCGGTCGCCGGAGAGGGCCAGGAGCGAGGGGTACCAAGGCCGGTGCTCACCGGCACCGGTGTCGAAGCCGATGACCGGGTACGCGCCGTGGTCCACCGCGCAGACCACCGTCCTGGTCGTTCCGAAATCGATCCCCAACCGCATGGTCCTCCCTCCCGTCTAGACCGCGAACATTGTAGCGGGCCTCGTGGGGTGGCGAAGTAGACTCTCGCCGAGCCTCGCCGCCCCGGCGGTCGGCGAGACCCATAGATCCCCCGACTTTCAGGAGGTCCCCGTGCTCAAGCAGGCCCGACAAGCGTTGCTTCCCTTCCAGAGCTTCGTGCGCAGCGAGAGCGCCGGCGGCGTGCTGCTGATCATCGCCGCGGCCATCGCCTTCGTCTGGGCGAACTCGTCGGCGGGAGATCTCTACGAGGGGCTCAAGCAGCTGCCGGTGAGCGTCGGCGTCGGCGGCTGGGGCCTCGACAAGCCGTTGATCCTGTGGGTCAACGACGGTCTGATGGCGATCTT
>JAGQSE010000575.1 GCA_020439725.1 Acidobacteriota bacterium | reverse complement strand
CCAACCCGAAGGGCGTGGAGCGCGAAGCGCGGAGCGTTAGCGCGGCGGCCCAGCGGGAGACCCCGCGCCGGTCCAGTCACGCAATCACCGGCAAGGTGAGACGCTGATATCATCAACGCGATGCGCAAGAGGACCCACCAGCGGAAAGCGATTCGGACGGCTCTCGAGGGGGCGGATCGGCCGCTCAGCCCGCAGGAGGTGCTCGAGGCGGCTCAGGAGACCGTGCCGCGCTTGGGGATCGCCACCGTGTATCGGAACCTCCGCTCGCTCCTCGACGACGGTTGGCTACGGAGCGTCAGCCTGCCCGGCGCTCCGGACCGGTACGAGGTCGCAGGCAAGCAGCATCATCACCATTTTCATTGTCGCGAGTGTGACCGCGTCTTCGAGGTTGAGGACTGCCCCGGCGACCTGGGGAGCCTTTGCCCGGCGGGATTCGAGCTCGACTCCCACGAGATCATCCTGTACGGCCGCTGCTCCGACTGCCGCAACTAGCTCGGTTCTCGAGGGCCTGCGTCCGGCGGCGCCCTGTTTCTCACGCAACGATCTCTTCAGCAAGGACTTATGCGCCAGGCACGGCGCCCGGAATCTTGCTCTGGAACGGCCGGTCTCCTACGATACTCGGAGCTTCTCCTACACGGCGTCAGCCGTTTCATGGACCTCAGCCTTCTCCAAGGAGACGGAACTCCGATGCGCATGTTGCCGAACCTGACGTGGGGTCGTACCTGGGCCTGCCTCGCCGCGGTCCTGGTCGCCGCCCCGCTCGCCGCTCAGCCGCCGGACCCCGAGCTCGCCCAGCTCATCCGCTCGACGTACACCAAGTACGAATATCGCATCCCGATGCGCGACGGAGTCCACCTTTTCACCACGGTCTACGTCCCCAACGAGATCTCCGACAAAACCTACCCGCTGCTGATCCACCGCACCCCCTACAGCGCCGGCCCCTATGGCGCCGACGCCTATCGGGAGTCCATCGGCCCGGCCCCGGAGTTCGTCCGCGAGGGCTTCATTTTCGTCTACCAGGACGTCCGCGGCCGATGGATGTCCGAGGGCGAGTACGTCAACATGCGTCCGATGGCGCCTCGGCCTTTGCCTGCCGGCGCCGTCGACGAGGCCAGCGATACCTGGGACACCATCGAATGGTTGGTGGGGCATGTGCCACGGAACAACGGCAAGGCCGGTCTGTGGGGGATCTCCTACCCCGGCTTCTATAGCTCGGCCGGTGCCGTCGACTCGCACCCGGCGCTCAAGGCGGTGTCGCCCCAGGCTCCCATCGCCGACTGGTTCTGGGACGACATGCACCGCCACGGTGCCTTCATCCTGCCCCTCGCCTTCAACTTTTTCTCACGCTTCGGCCAGCCGCGCCCCGAGCCCACCGACAAGCCCGTCGACCGCTTCGAGCACGGCACCGCCGACGGCTACCAGTTCTTCCTCGACCTGGGGCCCATGAGCCACGTCAACGAGCGCTACTTCAAGGGCAACGTCGGTTTCTGGAATGAGATCGTCGCGCACCCCAATTACGACGAGTTCTGGCAATCGCGGAATCTGCTGCCGCATCTCAAGGGGGTCAAGGCGGCGGTCCTCACCGTCGGCGGCTGGTTCGACACCGAGGACCTCTATGGCCCGCTCCAGACCTACCGCCACTTCGAGGACCAGAACCCGGGGATCACCAACACCCTGGTCATGGGTCCTTGGCCTCACGGTGGCTGGGCGCGGACCACCGGGCGCTCTCTGGGCGAGGCCGACTTCGGCTTCGAGACCTCCAAGTATTTCCTCGAGGAGGTCGAGCTCCCCTTCTTCATCCACTATCTGAAGGGTGGCGACAAGCCCGCGCTGCCCGAGGCGCTGGTCTTCGAGACCGGTGCCGACCGCTGGCGGAGCTTTGATCACTGGCCTCCCAAGGCCGCCAGGCAGGAGAGCTTCTACATGCAGGCGGAGCAGGGCCTGGCGAGCTCCGTGCCGGCCACCGCGACCGGCTCGGCGACGGCCGCCAACGGCGACGAGGCCAGCGACGCCTACATCAGCGACCCCTCGAAGCCCGTCCCCTACACGATGGAGATCACCACTCACTGGGCCAAGGAGTACATGACCGAGGACCAACGCTTCGCCGCCTGGCGTCCCGACGTCCTGATCTACCAGACCCCGCCCCTCGAGGACGACCTGACCCTCGCCGGCCCCATCGACGCCGACCTGTGGGTCTCGACCACCGGCACCGACTCGGACTTCATCGTCAAGGTGATCGACGTCTACCCCACCGACGAGCCCAGCTGGAAGGAAGACGACGGCCGTTTCCACGGCCCGCCGGAGGAGAAAGACCTTCGGGGCACCCAGCGGCTGGTCCGCGCCGCCCCGTTCCGCGGCCGCTTCCGCAACAGCTACGAGGTGCCGGAGCCTTTCGTACCGGGCCAGCCGACGCGGCTCCACTACCGGATCAACGACGTCTTCCACACCTTCCAGCGCGGCCACCGGCTGATGGTGCAGATCCAGAGCACCTGGTTCCCC
>JAGQSE010000574.1:989-5379 GCA_020439725.1 Acidobacteriota bacterium | reverse complement strand
CTGTCGACGCCGGCCTTCGCTCGCGAGCCCGAGCTCGACCGGAGCGCGCGCCGGCAACGCACCCTCGACCTCTGCCGCTCCCTCGCCGAGCGCGGCTACGGCGCGCTCAGCTACCCGCGGGAGGTCGGTGGCGGCGGCGACACCGCGGCCTTCGTCGCCGCCTTCGAGACCCTGGCCTTCGGCGACCTCAGCCTGCTGGTCAAGTTCGGCGTCCAATTCGGTCTCTTTGGCGGCAGCATCCTCCAGCTGGGTACCGAGGGTCACCACCGTCGGTACCTGCCGTCGGTGGGTCGTCTCGAGCTCCCCGGCTGCTTCGCCATGAGCGAGACCGGCCATGGCTCCAACGTCCGTGACGTCGAGACCCGCGCGACCTACGACGCCGCCACCGGCGAGTTCGTGATCCACACCCCGCGGCCCGAGGCGCGCAAGGACTGGATCGGCAACGCGGCCCGCGACGGCCGGCTGGCGACGGTCTTCGCCCAGCTCCACATCGCCGGCGACGCGTATGGTGTCCACGCCTTCCTGGTGCCGATCCGCGCTGCCGACGGCTCTCCCTGTGCCGGTGTCACCATCGAGGACTGTGGGCACAAGCTCGGGCTCAACGGCGTCGACAACGGCCGGCTGTCTTTCGACCAGGTGCGGGTGCCGCGCGAGAACCTCCTCGACCGCTTCGCCCAGGTGGCGGAGGACGGGACCTACTCGAGCCCCATCGCCAGCGCCTCGAAGCGTTTCTTCACCATGCTCGGCACCCTGGTGGGCGGCCGGGTCAGCGTCGCCCTGGCCTCGGTCTCGGCGGCCAAGAGCGGGCTCGCCATCGCCGTGCGCTATGGCGAGCGGCGACGCCAGTTCGGTCCGCCGGAGGGCCCCGAAACCCCCATCCTCGACTACCTGAGCCACCAGCGCCGGCTGCTGCCGCGGCTCGCGACCACCTATGCGCTCCACTTCGCGCTCCGCCGGCTGGCACGGCTCTACGTCGAGAGCGAGGGTGGCGACCGGCGCGAGGTCGAGTCCCTGGCGGCGGGGCTCAAGGCCTACGCCTCGTGGCACACCGTCGACACGCTCCAGACCTGCCGCGAGTGCTGCGGCGGCAAGGGCTATCTGAGCGAGAACCGCTTCGCCGACCTCAAGGCCGACACCGACGTCTTCACCACCTTCGAAGGGGACAACACGGTGCTCCTGCAGCTCACCGCCAAGGCGCTGCTATCCGGCTACAAACGCGAGCTCGGCGATCTCAAGATCTGGGGGATCGCGCGCTACCTGGCCGAGCGGGCAGCGACCAACCTGGCGGAGCTCAACCCCGTCGTCACCCGCCGCACCGACGAGGAGCACCTCACCGACCGCGCCTTCCAGCTGGCGGCCATGCGCTGGCGCGAGGACCACCTGGTGGCCTCGGTGGCCCGCCGGCTCAAACGGCGGATCGACACCGGCGTGGACTCCTACGAGGCGATGATCCAGGTGCAGGACCACCTGCTCAAGGCGGCCCAGGCCCACGTCGAGCGGGTGATTCTCGAGACCTTCGCGGCGGCCCTCGAGGGCTGCGAGGAGGAAGGCCTCAGGAAGGCCCTCGGCCAGCTCTGCGACCTCTACGCGCTCTCCCGTCTCGAAGCGGATCGCGGCTGGTTCCTGTCCCAGGGCTATTTCGAGCCGGCCAAGGCCAAAGCGATACGCAACCTGGTCAACGCCTTGTGCCGGCGTGTGCGGCCGGCGGCCGGTCGCCTGGTGGACGCCTTCGGCATCCCCGACGCCGTGCTCGGCGCCCCCATTGCCCTCTGAGCTTGCCCTCCGAGGCCGTGGCCCGAGGCAGCCACCGGGGACCCCGCCGGCGTCAGTTGGGCCGGAAGCGCAGCACCAGGAAGGCGCCGGTGGCGGCGAGTACCAACCCGAGGTAGAACCACAGCTCCGGCGGGTTCTTCGGTCGGTGCTGCGCCATGCTGACCAGCGCCGCGACCACCGGTGCACCGGCGAAGACCAGCGGCGCCACCACCAGCGGCGAACCGCCGGTCTTCAAGGCCAAGATCACGCACAGCGCCCCCGCGGCGCCGAGGATGCCGGCGAAGGTCGACAGAGCCACGGCGCGACCGCTGAACTCCCACGGTTCCATCTTCGCTCCGAGGAGCCCCAAGGGAACCAGCACCGCGGTCAGGAAGTAGGCCAGACCGACGAAGAGAAAAGCGCGGAGCGAGCCGCCCTTGAAGGCCGCCTGCCCGGCATGGATCGTCGGCACGTAGCAGCCCCAGGCGACGAAGGCGCCGACGACGAACATCATCCACAGCTTCATCCCGACTCCTCCCTCGGCGGCGCTCTGGCGACACCGTGAGCTGCCACCGCCCGGTGGGGTGGCCGTGACTCGTCCGAACGCCAGGGATCCTACCCCACGCCCCCGCGCTCGAGGGCGGTCCGGGGCTGGTGCGGAGGGGCTAGACTGGGCTCAGGAGCCCCCGCGGCTCCGGCCTCGATCGGGTCGGTCGGCGCCTGGAACCGCTGAGCGGAGCTCCGAAAGGAGGCGGGTGCCATGGCGATCCGAGTCCTGAGCGGCATCATCCAGATCGGTCACGGCCCGCGTCGCGGGCGCGTGGTCATCGGTTTCAACCCCCATCGCGAGATCGATGGCGACGCCCGGATCGAACGCCGCACCGAGGTCGGCGCCGAGGGTGACTTCACCTCGATCCCCGTGGCCTTCGTCGGCTTTCGCCGGCTGACCCTGGTCGAGGCGGAGGTCATCGAGACCCACAGCGTGGTCCTCGAGGACGACGTCGACCGCGACCGCCTGGTCGTCTCCTGGCGCGCCGAGGGCAACACCTACCCGGAGGAGATCTCCTACCTGGTCATCGGCGACGCGGTTTGAGCCTTAGCCCCCGTTGACGAAGCTGCTCCAGGCGCTGACGTTGCCGCTCTCGAAGCCGTCGGTGAAGAGATTGGTGACGAAGGCCTCGGTGCGCCCGAAGCGCACGTACCGCGAGGTCCCCGTCGACGACGACAGGTACGAGAAGCAGGTCCCCGAATAACCCAGGTCGTAGGGATGGTGGTTGCGCGTCGACAGATAGTCGCCGGAACGGTTGGAGCTCGGCCCCGAGGTTCCGGAGATCACCACCTGGTGATCAAAGGGCGAGAAGCTGTCGCCGTTGGCGTCGTCGACCAGCCACACCGAACACTGCGGGAAGAAGGTCCCGCCGCCCCACATGATCGTGCCCCCGAGGTCGCCATTGGAGTTGGCGGAGGCCGACGGGTACACCCAGGCGGCATCGTTGGACCAGATCAACGGCTGCTCGAGCACCGCCAGAGAGTTGCTGGTGTCGAGGATCACTCCCTGCGTGTACGGGAAGGGAAAGCCGCCGACGGGGTTCTGCTGCGCCACCCAGAAGAACGCCGCGCGGTTGCCCGCCAGCGCGCCGCCGAGCAGCCGCGAGTCGATGAAGCCGCACCAGTCGCGGCTGTCGGGCCCGGGGCAGGCCCGCGTACCGATGAGGAACGAGTTGATGATGCGGGTCACGCTCGACGGCGAGGCGCTCGCCTGGGGCCAGCTCCAGACGCGGATCGAGGAGGTCGTCTCGAGATCCGCGAAGTACATCGTCGCCCCGGCTTCCTGGGTCAGCCGGAAGCTACCAAAGGAGGTGTCGGTGTAGAAGGTCGCGCTGGTGGCGGCACAGGTGGTCATCTGGGCGAGGGGTAGCCGGGCGACGAAGGCCCCGAGGAATCCGCCGCCGTTGGTCGGGAAGATGTTCGAGGTCAGGAAGAGGTGCTGGTCGCTGAGCGCCAGGTCGGGATAGTCGGGAAAGCTCAGGTTGGCGAAGCCCGCCTGTTGCGGCGTCACATCGTAGAAGCAATCCCAGGTGCCGTTGGCTCCCTGGTCGACGTTGACCCGCTGGGTGCCGTTGCTCGCGGCGGTGGCGGGGATCAGCTGCTGGAGCCAGAAGACGGTGTTCGAGGCGTTGTCGTAGTGCGCCTGCTGGTCGCAGCAGAAATCCTCTCCCGCGGGCTCCGGGAAGGGGCCGGTGTAGGGGTTGACGTAGGACCAGCTGACGCCGGCGTCGGTGGAGGCGGCGGCGTACCAGTTGGCGGTGTAGAAGACATAGTCGCCGGTGGCGGCGACGCTCGGCTCGTTGACCCGTGACGAGAAGCCACCGGGTGCTGCCGAGGTCGGATTCCCGTTGACGTCGACGTAAATGGGCTCGCCGGCGCGCTCGGTGGCTCCTGTCGTCACGGGCGGTGTCCAGGGCACGATGTCCGCGGGCTTGGCCCCCGACGGGAGGGGATCGTGGCGGTGCGTCCGGTTGATGGTCTTCTCGAGAAGCCGCCAGCGCTCCTCGATGGCGAGGCGGGTGGCTTCGTCGACCACCGTCAACGAAGAATTGGGCACCGGCGCGGCCAGGTGTCCGGGCTCGATCGTCAC
>JAGQSE010000574.1:0-938 GCA_020439725.1 Acidobacteriota bacterium | reverse complement strand
TCCGACCAGCGTGATCAACGAAAGGAGGACCGAGGTAAGGGTCTTGGACATGAGCGTCTCCCGTCGGGTTCCGAAGAACCACACACAGTCACAAAGAAAGACCGATGGCCGATACCATCGGTCGACAGAGTTTCCCGGCCAGTCTATCAGGGCGAGGTCCGGCCTCCGGCCTCCTCGGCCGAGTCCTCGACGATGCGATGGACCCCGCCGGCGGTGCGTTCCCCCGGGGCCAGGTCCTGGACGCGACCGGACGGCCAGGTGATCCGCACCGCGTCGGCGGCGCTCGCTCCGTCGAGACCGACACCGAGCGTCTTATCGCTCGACGACAGATAGGAACGCCCGCTCCCCACCCAGCGCTCGAGGACCCGGTCGCCGAGGGACACCTCGATCCGTGCACCGAGGGCCGAGCGATTGCTCGAGCGACCTTCGAGCCGCAGCCGCAGGTAGGGTCCGCCCTCGAAGTCGTTGCGCAGCACCACCGCCGGACCACCGTTCTGGCTGATCACCAGGTCCGGGTCGCCATCGCCGTCGAGATCGCCGGCGGCGAGCCCCCGCGCCACCAGCGGCCTCGCCCAGGTCGAGCCGGTCTCGGGCTTGACCGGCTCGAAGCCCGTCCCCGAGAGGTTCCGGAACACCGTCAGCGGCTGGGCGAAGGTCTGAAGCGGCTGGAAACGCTCGATCTCGGGCTCGATATGACCGTTGGCAAAGACCAGGTCGAGCCAGCCATCGCCGTCGAGGTCCACCGCCAGCGTGCCAAAAGTCAGGGTCATGAGCGTCGGCAGCCCGACTCCGAGGGCCGCCGCGTCGTCGACGAAGATTCCGCCCGGACGCTGGCGGAAGAGGGCCGACATCTCCTGGGCGAAGTTGCCCACCACCAGGTCCGGTCGCGTATCGCCGTCGAGATCACCGGCATCGATGCCCATGGCGCCCCGGGGCGC
>JAGQSE010000573.1 GCA_020439725.1 Acidobacteriota bacterium | reverse complement strand
GGTGCTGTTCTGCCTCCTCTTCCTCAGCCCCCAGGCCGGGGACACCTTCGTCTATCTTCCCGCGTTGCCTATCGCTGTGGCGGTGGTCTCGGGGGCAGTCCTGGGAGCCATCGCGAGCCCTGGAGAAAACCGGCGGCAGCCATGGACCTTGCCGAGCCTCGTGGCGGTCACCGCCGCGGTGCTGGCCGGCGCCGGGCTCTTCCTCTTCGGAGTCCAGAGGCAACCATCGCAGCCCAAGGCCCTGGCCCTGGTGCTTCACGAGTTCCATGTCGGGACCTTGCGCGACTACGAGCACGACCTCGCGACCACCCTCGAGGTCGTCCGCCGTGAGCCCGCCGGCGAGGTGCTCCTGGTGACCGTCGAGCTCGCCGGTACCGGCGGCGCCGGCGCCGAGGGCTATCTCTATCCCTGGCACCGGCACCTCCAGTGGTACCTCCCCGAGTACGAGGGCGTGATGCTCGCGCCGGCGGCGGAGCTCTCTCTCCGGTTCCATGGTCACGGTCCGATGGCGGAAGGTGGTTCGGGCGTCCCCGTCGAGCCCGGGATCAGGCGTCTGGTCTTCGTCCTCGCCGGGTTGCCGGGCGAAGCGCTACGTCTACCGCCGGCGGAAGTGGTCTCGACGACGCCCAACTTCGTCGTCCTCGAGTCCCCCTTCGCGGGTCGCCTCGATCTGGGGCCGTTCACCCTCGAGCGGGTGGGGGAGAAGATCCCCATGGCCGGGGAGGGTCGAGATGGAAAGGCTCAGGAGGCGTCGCCGGCGTCGGTGTCCGAGGGCGGCAGAAAGTAGGCGAGCTCCTCGAGATGGATCCTCAGATCGACGTCCTTGAGCGGCACTTCGGGCACCGGCTGGACACGCGTCGGTGCGAAGTTCAGCACGCCGCGGATCCCGGCCTCGACCAGCAGGTCATAGTTCTGTTGCGCCGCCTTGGCGGGCACCGCCAGCACGCCGATCTCGGCACCGCTGTCGCGCACCACGCGGGCCAGGTGATCGGTGTGCTCGATCCTGAAGCCACCGACTTCACGGCCGACGCGCCCGGGATCGTTGTCGACCCCAGCGACGACCTCGAAGGAACCATGGTTGAAACCCAGGTAGCAGGCCAGTGCGCTCCCCAGGTTGCCCATGCCGACGACGATCACCGGGTGACGCCGGTCGAGCCGCAGGATCGAATCGAGACGCTCGATGAGGGGCGAGACGTCGTACCCGGCGCCCCGGATGCCGAAGGCACCGAACTGCGCCAGGTCCTTGCGAATCTGCGCTGCCGACAGGTTGAAGCGCCGCGCCAGGTCCTGCGACGAGATCCGGCTCACGCCGTCCGCTTCGAGGCGGCGCAACGAGCGCAGATAGAGGCAGAGACGATTGAGGGTCAGCGGCGAGACGTCGGTGGCGGAGGGGGGCTTCGCGGGCATCTAGACGGTGCCGGATCTCGGGGCCGTGAATACGCTCGGCGGTGACGGCGTACCGGGAGGTCCGAGGAGGCTGCTAACCTCGAACTTCCCGGAAGCGGTCGATGGACGACGGGAGGATGTCATAGCGGGAGCCGACGAAACAAGCTCGGCATCCGGCCCGGGATCGGCTCCCGGCGAGAGGAGAAACGATGCGGGAAAACACGAGACGACGGGCGCTGGTCACCGGTGGCAGCCGGGGCATCGGGGCGGCCATCGCCCGCTCCCTGGCGACACGGGGCCACGACGTGGTGCTCACCTATCGTTCACGCCGTGACGAAGCGGAGGCCCTGGCGGAGGAGATCGGTGGCCGGGCCTTCGCCCTCGACCTGGGCGACTCCGAAGCCGCGAAGCAGCTGGCGGCTGGCCTCGAGGAGGAGATGGACGGCGTCGATGTCCTGGTCCACAACGCCGGGTTCACCCGCGACGGCCTGCTGCCGTTCCTCTCCGAGGGCAACTGGGACGCGGTGCAGGAGGTCAACCTGCGTGGCCCCTACCTGCTGACCCGCGGTCTGCTCAAGGGAATGGTGCGCCGGCGCTGGGGGCGCGTCATCAGCCTGGCCAGTGCCAGCGGCGTCATCGGTCACGCCGGACAGACGGCCTACAGCGCCGCCAAGGCGGGGCTCATCGGGTTCACCAAGGCTCTGGCCCTCGAGGTGGCGCGGTATGGCATCACCGCCAACTCGGTGGCTCCCGGGTTCATCGAGACCGAGATGCTCGACGCCATCCCGCCCAAGAAGCTCGAGGCCTTCCTGGCCCAGGTGCCGTTGGGTCGCGCCGGGAGGCCGGAGGAGGTGGCAGAGCTGGTGGCCTATCTCGCCTCCGACGCCGCCGGCTACATGACCGGTCAGGTGTTGCGGGTCGACGGAGGGTTGGTGACGGCCTGATCCCGGCCGGCCTGCCCGGAAGCACACTCCGCCCGGACCGAGGCGACCTGGATCACCGCATCTTCATAGATCCGAGACTCGTCGAGATTCCGAGGAGCGAAGGCCGGGAGAGCTGCAGGGAGGGCTTGAGGTGGTGCGAAAGGGGGGACTCGAACCCCCACACCCTTGCGGGCACAAGATCCTGAATCTTGCGCGTCTACCAATTCCGCCACTTTCGCAGAGCCGTCGAAGGGCTGACGCCCCCGACTCGGGCGGATTGTACGAGCTGTCCCAGCTCCGTGTCAAACGATGATCGGGCTCTCTCGGCGAAGGGTCGGCGGGGGTCTCGGCAGGCCCAGGAACCCCCGTCGCGGGTCGGGGGTCAAAGGTCAGCGAAGGGGGAAAGGCCGATGCTAGACTTGCCCACCATGGCGCGCAAACATCTCGTCCTCGTCGCATTGTCCCTGCTGCTTCTGGCCGCCGGCTCTCTGATCGCCTGTGGTCCGGAGGAAGTCTCCGACGCCGATCGGGCAGCCATCGAGCAGACCCTGCGGTCGTACCTGCCGGTGCTGGCGAAGGCCTACGCCGACGGCAACATCGAGCCGCTGCGCGAGTTCGCCGCCGAGCGCGAGCTGGCACGGGTCTACTCGCGGGTGTCGGAGCTGGCCGAAGAAGGGAAGGTGGTCGAGCCCACCTTCAAGCAGATGACCATCGAACAGGTCGTCGTCTGGAACCACAGCAACGCCTACGTCACCACCCTCGAGGTCTGGGACCTCAGGGTCTTTCCGTCGGGCAGCTCCACCGTGCTCTCCGAAGAGCTCGACCAGAGCAACCGGGTCAAGTACCAGCTCCAGCGCCGCGGAGACCACTGGCAGGTGCTCGCGCGAGAGCTCGAGCAAGCCGTGAAATGAGCGACAGCGAGGACGCGTTGGCGTCCCCGGGACCGACCCCGACGATCGCCATCGTCGGCCGGCCCAACGT
>JAGQSE010000572.1:6777-7424 GCA_020439725.1 Acidobacteriota bacterium | reverse complement strand
AAGCTCCCCGACCTCAACGTGGCGGAGGCCATCCAGCGCGTCCCCGGCGTCGCCATCGTCCGCGAGGGCGGCGAGGGTCGTCAGCTGTCGCTGCGCGGTCTCGACGCGGCGTTCACCCGGGTCACCCTGAACGGCATGGAGGTGCCCGCTTCCACCGGCGGTCTCGACAGCTCCGGCGGTATCAACCGCGGCCGCGGGTTCGACTTCAACGTCTTCCCCGCCGAGCTCTTCTCGCGCATCGACATCAACAAGTCGTACACCGCGTCGATCGAAGAGGGCGGTGTCGCGGGCGCCGTCGAGATGTACACCGCGCGACCCCTCGACCACCCCGGGTTCCAGGGCACGGCCCAGCTCCAGGGGGGCTACAACGACCTGTCGGACAAGACCGACCCGCGCGCGACGGCGATCATCGGCACCACCAACAAGGCAAAGACCGTGGGCTTTATCCTGGCCGCCGCCCAAAGTAGCCGCAACGCGTTCCAGGACGGCTTCGGCACCGTCCGCTGGGCACAGCCGGACCGCCCCTTCAAGGCCAACGAGACCGGGCTCAGCGACGCGCAGATCAACTCGTTGTGGTACCCCCGCCTACCCCGCCAGGACAGCTTCCGTCACGACCAGGACCGCATCGGCGCCGCCAGCACCCTCCA
>JAGQSE010000572.1:0-6681 GCA_020439725.1 Acidobacteriota bacterium | reverse complement strand
TGGGGCTATCCGAACATCACCCCCATCGACGTCACCGTCGCTCAGGACGGCACCGGCGAGTTCGCCATCGCCGGCACCTTCGACGGCGTCGCGCTGCGCACCGAGAGCCGGCAGGCCGAAGACACCACCGAGTTCACTCAGGTGACCGCGGATTTCAAGTACGACTTCAGCGACAAGGTCACGCTGAGCGGCATGGTGGGCCAGGCCAAGTCCAACTACGAGGACCTGCTGTTCCGCGCCAACATCGAGACTGTGGACCCGAACATCCTCTTCTCCTATGACTTCACCGCGGACCCCGACGTCGCCAAGATCGGCTATGGCATCGACGTCACCAACCCCGACAACTTCGTGCTCCAGGACAACGAGCTCTTTCAACGGAACCTGGTCGACCGCACCAACGACACCGCCCGTCTCGACCTCGACTGGTTCTTCGGCGTCGGTCACAGCTTCAAGTTCGGCGCCATCTACAACGACCGCGAGGTGGACAGCCGGCAGTTCCAGCAGAACGCTCCGCTGCCGGGGGTGTCGCTGGCGTCGATCACCGACGTCTTCCACTTCATCGACGTCGGCAACTTCGGCAGCGCGACGCAGCTGGACTTCCTGGTGCTGAACTTCGACCGGGCCAAGGACGCGTACAACTACGGGACGTTCGAGCCTTTCCGCGGTCCCGGCCGCGCCACCTGGCTGGTGACCGAGACGACCCTCGGTGCCTATGGCGAATACAACCTGGTGACGCTGGTGGGAGACCATGGTCTGCGCTTCAACGCCGGCGCCCGCTTCGTCGACACCGACACCGAGGCCACCGGCTGGCTAACCAGCGACATCCCCAACACCGAGACCAACTCGTACAACAACTTCCTGCCCTCGATCAACGTCGCCTTCGACGCCACCCAGGACGTCGTCCTGCGGGCGGGGGTGAGCCGCACCATGACCCGGCCGTCGCTGTCGTCGCTGGCGCCCATCAAGTCCTACTCGGACGTCAACTTCACCGTCTCCGGCGGCAACTCCCAGCTCGAGCCGCTGGTGTCCGACAACCTCGATCTCGGGGTCGAGTGGTACTTCGCCGAGCAGGCGGTTCTCGGCGTCGCCTTCTTCTACAAGGACATCGACAGCTTCATCTCCTCGCCGACCACCGAAGGTCCGCTGCGGCCCGAGGACCGCGCCGCCGTGGCGGCGGTGTACCCGACCCAGCCGGAGCTCCTCAACCCGAGCCTGACCTGGACCTATCGCACCTCGGCCAACACCGACGGCACCAAGCTCCAAGGCTTCGAGCTCGCCTATCAGCAGACCTTCACCGGTCTCCCCAGCTTCTGGAAGAACTTCGGCTTCGTCGGCAACTACTCCTACGTCGACGCCGAGACCGTGGTGACCCGCAACGGCCAGGACGTCAAGGTGCCCCTCGAAGGCTTGTCCAAGAACTCCTGGAACGCTACGCTGTACTACGAGGTTCCACGCTGGGGCGCGCGCGTGTCGGTGAACGACCGGGACGACTACATCACCAACAACCTGGGCAGCAACGGCAACGTGTCCGAAGCGACGACGGGCCCGGTGCGGTGGGACCTGAGCGCCTTCTGGCATCTCAACCAGAAGTTCTCTCTGACCCTCGAAGGCATCAACCTCACCGACGAGGCGGAGCGCCTCTACACCACCGGCAACGGCACGATGAACCTGATCCGCGAGATCAACTACTCGGGCCGGCAGTTCTTCCTCGGGGTGCGCTACACCTACTAGCCGCGCGGTGGCCGACCGCTGCCCGGGTGCCATCGGCCCGGGCGGCGGCGCCGCCCTACCCGCCGAATCGCCGGCTGTACGCCAGGTCGCACACCAGATGAAAGCTCCGAACAAACGCTCAGCGACGACGATCAGCGACATCGCGCGCCTGTCGGGTGTCTCCAAACGGACCGTCTCGAGGGTGCTCAACCACTCCCCCAAGGTGGGTGGCGAGACCCGCGACAAAGTCCAGAAGGTCATCGACGAGCTGCGGTTCAAGCCCAACCTGCAGGCCCGCGGCCTGGCCGCCCGGCGCTCCTACTTCCTCGGGATGATCTACGACAACCCCGACGCGCTCTACATCGACGAGGTGCAGCGCGGGGTCCTCAGCGTCTGTCGCGAGTTCGGCTACGAGCTGGTGGTCCATCCCTGCGACCGTGCCAGCGACACCCTCACCGCCGAAGCCATCGCCTTCGTCGACCGCTCGAAGCTCGACGGCGTCATCGTGCTGCCACCGGTGTCCGAGGACAACGACCTGGCGGGGGCCCTCGGCAAGGACGACGTGCCCTACGTCCGCCTCGCCGCCATCGCCCTCGACACGGCGGATCACGTGGTGGTCTCCAACGAGCGCTCGGCGGTGGCCGCCATGGCGGAGTACCTGGTCGAGCTGGGCCACCGCAGGATCGGCTATGTCGCGGGTCCCGAGGGCCGGAAATCGACCCGCGAGCGGCTCGAGGGCTTTTGCGAGGCGCTGGCCAAGCACGGCTGTTCGCCCTGCGAGGAGATGATCCAGCGCGGCGCCTACTCCTTCGAGTCGGGGCGGGTGTGCGGCAAGGCGCTGCTCGAGATGACGCCCCCGCCCACCGCCATCTTCGCCAGCAACGACGAGATGGCGGCGGGGGTGATCGTCGCCGCCCAGGACATGGGGCTCCGGGTCCCCGAGGACGTCTCGGTGGCGGGCTTCGACGACAGCGCCCTGGCGACCCGTATCCGGCCCTCGCTGACCACGATCCGCCGCCCGGTACGCGAGATGGCCCGCCTGGCGACGGCCAAGCTCATCGCCGCCATCGACGGCCGCGAAGCCGAGGCCCGCATGGGAATCTTCCTCGACCCGGAGCTGGTGGTGCGGGACTCCACCCGGCCCCTCCGTGCCGCCGCCGAGAGCAGGAAGGCCTCGGCCCAGGGCCGCCGCAAGGGGAGCTGATGGACGATCACGGTAGCGCCGAGCAGCGCCATGGCGGCCGCGCGCTGTCGTTCTTCCTGGCCGGGCTGGTCCTCGGCGTGCTCCTGGCCACGGTGGGCTTCGGCATCTTCGTCCGCTGGCAGAAGACCACGGAGCGGAACGCGCTGATGGCCGCCGGGGCCGCGCCGGCCCCCGGCACGGCGGGCCAGCGCCAGATCGTCCTCAAGCTCGGCCACGCCCTCGACACGGGGCACCCGGTGCACATCGCCATGGAGCACATGGCGCAGCGGCTCGAGGAGCTGTCCGGCGGCACGGTGGCCCTCGACATCTATCCCAGCGCGGTGCTCGGTTCCGAGGTCCAGCTGCTCGAGCAGGTGCAGAACGGCTCCCTCGACATGACCAAGGTGTCCGCGGCCATCATGGAGAACTTCGTTCCCGAGATGGCGGTCTTCGGGTTGCCCTACCTGTTTCGCGACGGCGAGCACTACTGGCAGGTCCTCGACGGCCCCATTGGCCGCGAGCTGCTCCAGAAGGGCGAGCCCAAGCTGCTCCACGGGCTGTGCTACTACGATTCCGGCTCGCGCAACTTCTACACGCGCTCGAAGCCGATCCTGACGCCGGACGATCTCAAGGGGCTCAAGATCCGTGTCATGAACAGCCCGACCGCCATCGCCATGGTCAAGGCCATGGGCGCGGCGCCGACCCCCATCGCCTGGGGCGAGCTCTACTCCGCCCTGGCCCAGGGCACCGTCGACGGCGCCGAGAACAACCCGCCGAGCTTCACCTCGAACAAGCACTACGAGGCGTGCAAGTACTTCACCCTCGACGGCCACACGCGGATCCCCGACATCCTGTTGATCGGCACCAAGACCTGGGACCGCCTCTCCCCCCAGATCCGTGGCTGGGTCCAGCAGGCCGCCGACGAGTCCTCGGTCTTCGAGCGCGAGCTGTGGGCCCAGGAGACCACCCGCTCCCTCGAGGTGGCCGAGCAGGAGGGGGTGACGGTCTACGAGGTCGACCAGGCCCCCTTCGTCGCCAAGGTCGCGCCGATGCTCGACCAGATCGAGGACCCCAGGGTCCGCGCCCTGGCCCAGCAGATCCGGGAGGTCCGGTGAAGCCGAGCGGCGGCGGTGCCCGAGCCGGGCTCTCGAAGCTCAGGAACGGTCTGACCCGGGCGCTCGAGATCTTCGTCATCGCCACCATGGCGCTCCTCGTGATCGACGTGGTGTGGGGGGTGTTCACCCGCTACGCCCTGGGCCAGCAGGCCAAGTGGTCGGAAGAGCTGGCGCGCTTCCTCCTGGTGTGGGTGGCACTCCTGGGCGGTGCCGTGGCCTTTGGCACCAAGGCCCACCTGGGGGTCGACTATTTCGTCGGCCGGCTCCACCCGGACGCGCGCCGCTGGACCGCGGTGGTCGCCCACCTGGTGGTGCTCTTCTTCGCCGGCGAGGTGCTGCTCCACGGCGGAGCGCGGGTGGTCAGCGAAGCGCTCCACCTCGAGCAGACCACCCCGGCGCTGGGCTGGAAGATGGGGCATGTCTATCTCGCGCTGCCCATCTCCGGTCTCTTCGTGGCCCTCTTCACCCTCGAAAACCTCGTCGAGACGCTCACCCGCCGACCGGCCGGTGACGAGGCCGGGAGCTGAGCGGTGGCCGCGGTCGCGCTGCTCCTGATCCTGGTCTTCGCCATCCTGCTGGTGCTCGACGTGCCCATCGCGGTGGCCATCGCCGTCGCCAGCTTCGTCGCCATGCTGGCGGACGGTGCCGATCCCTCGGTGATGCTGGCGCAGAAGATGGCCAACGGGGTCAACAGCTTCGCCTTGCTGGCGATCCCCTTCTTCATCCTCTCGGGGCATCTCATGGGCCGCGGCGGCATGGCCCGTCGCCTGATGGAGCTGGCCGGTGCGCTGGTGGGCTTCCTGCCCGGCGGTCTGGCCTACGTCAACACCCTGACCTGCATGCTCTTCGGCTCGATCTCGGGATCCGCCGCGGCCGCCGTGTCGTCGGTGGGCGGTTTCATGATCCCCGAGATGAACCGCGCCGGCTACAACCGCGAGTTCAACGTCGCGGTGACCACGACGGCGGCCACCACCGGGCTGCTGATCCCGCCCAGCAACATCATGATCGTCTACTCGGTGGCGGCGGGCAGCGTGTCCATCGCCGCGATGTTCATGGCGGGGGTCTTCCCGGGCATCATCACCGGCCTGTTCATCATGGCGGTCTGCGGCTACTTCGCCTTCCGCCACGACTACCCCACCATGCCCCGCTCGAGCCTGCGGCAGATCCTCGTCGCCTTCAAACGCTCGTTTCTCAGCCTGTTCATGGTGGTGCTGGTCATCGGCGGCATCCTCAAGGGGGTGTTCACCGCCACCGAGGCGGCGGCCATCGCGGTGGTCTACTCGCTGCTCCTGGCGGTCGGGCTGTATCGCGAGATCCGCGTCCGCGAGCTCCCCGAGATCCTGCTCCAGACCGGGATCACGACCTCGGTGGTGATGCTCCTGATCGGTGCCAGCTCGGCCATGAGCTGGATCATGACGGTGGCCAACATCCCGCAATCGGTGAGCGCCGGTCTCTTGGGCCTATCGCACAACCCGGTGGTCGTCCTGCTGCTGATCAACCTGCTCCTGCTGGCGGTCGGCACCTTCATGGACATGACGCCGGCGGTGCTGATCTTCACCCCCATCTTCCTGCCGGTGGCCCAATCGCTGGGCATGCACCCGGTGCACTTCGGGATGGTGATGATCGCCAACCTGTGCATCGGGTTGTGCACGCCCCCCGTGGGCACTTGCCTGTTCATCGGCTGCGGCGTCGGTCAAACCACCATCGCCAAAGTGTCGCGTACGATGCTGCCCTTCTTCGCGGCGATGATCGCCGCGTTGATGCTGATCACCTATCTGCCCTCGGTGTCGCTCTGGCTGCCGGTGGAGACCCACCAGCTCAAGCGCACCGAGGTCGAGCAGTCCCGGTTCATGAGCTCCGTTCCAGCAAGTCACGAGGAGGACCCCGTTGTCCAGCCTTGAGGTCAAGCCCAAGAAGTCCTGCACCTACGACATCCTGTCCATGGGCGAGGTGATGCTGCGCCTCGACCCCGGCGAGGGCCGCATCCGCACGGCCCGGCAGTTTCGCGCCTGGGAAGGCGGTGGCGAATACAACGTGGCTCGCGGGCTCCGGCGTTGCTTCGGCCAGCGGGCCGCCGTGGTCACCGCCCTGGTCAGGAACGAGGTGGGGCTCCTGCTCGAGGACCTGATCCTCCAGGGCGGGGTCGATCCCTCGCTGATCCGGTGGGTGGGGTCCGACGGCATCGGCCGCGCGGTGCGCAACGGGCTCAACTTCACCGAGCGGGGCTTTGGTCTCCGCGGCGCCGTCGGCTGCTCCGACCGTGGGCATAGCGCGGCGTCGCAGCTAAAGGTCGGCGACATCGATTGGGAGCACATCTTCGGCGAGCTCGGGGTGCGCTGGTTCCACACCGGCGGCATCTTCGCGGCGTTGTCGGAGACCACCGGGGACGTGGTCATCGAGGCGGCACGCATCGCCAAGCAGCACGGCACCATCGTCTCCTACGACCTCAACTACCGGCCCTCGCTGTGGGGGGCCTACGGCGGTCTCGACCGCTGTCGCGAGGTCAACCGCGCCATCGCCCCCTCCCTCGACGTCATCCTGGGCAACGAGGAGGACTTCACCGCCTGTCTGGGGCTCGAGGTCGAAGGTGTCGACGAGAACCTGGTGGACCTCGAGGTGAACGGGTTCAAGACCATGATCCGCACCGCGGTGGCGACCTATCCCAACGTCAAG
>JAGQSE010000571.1 GCA_020439725.1 Acidobacteriota bacterium | reverse complement strand
AGATCGGTCTCGACCACCGCAAGCAGCTGGGCTCGACCCTCTCGGCCATCGCCGGCGAGAAGGCCGGGATCCTTCGGTCGCAGACACCGGCGTTCGCCTGGGTCGGCCGTCCGACGGCCAAGCGGGCCCTCGCGCGGCGGGCCCGGGACCTCGGTTGCCCGCTCGCCGACGCCTCACAGCAGGTGCGCGTCCTCGAGCGGCGGTCGCGGGGCTGGTCGGGACAGGAAATACGGCTCGAGACGGAGCGTGGCGACTATCGCTTCGAGCTGGCACTCCCCGGCGAGCACCAGGCGAGGAACCTCGGCCTCGCGGTGCGCGCCGCCGAGACCCTCGCCGATCTCGGGTGGCCGGGGCTCGGGCCGCGGTCCTTCGAGCGCGGGATCGCGGCCTGTCGCTGGCCCGGACGGCTCGAGAGCATGGTGCTGCCGGATGGGGACCGACCCCACGCAGGCCGACCCCCGGCAGACAAACAGGTCGTGCTCGAGGCCGCGCACAACGCCGACGGAGCGGCGCAGCTGATCCGCTTCCTCGAAGCCGTTGGAGAGCCGGTCGATCTCCTGTTCGGAGCCCTCGAGGACAAACGGCCGTGGACCTTTCTTCCGCGTCTCGCCGCGGGCTGTCGGCGGGTGGTCCTGACCACGCCGCCGGGCGAGCGCGGGATGGCCGCGGGACGGCTCCGCCGCTGGCTGCCGGCGGCGCACCCGGTGGTGGTCGAGGAAGACCCCGGGCGCGCCCTCGACGCCGCCCTGGCAGAGGGTGGTGTGCCGCTCCTGGTGTGCGGCTCGATCTACCTCATCGGGGCGATCCGGACCCGCCTCCGCGAGCGCTTCGGCGTCCCGGCGCCGGCGGCGGAGATCCGCCTGGGGCCGGCGCCGGATCGCTCTCAGACCAGCTCGGGATAGAGCGGGAAGCGTTCCGTGAGCTCGCCGACCCGCTGGTGGACCGAGGCGTGGACCGCCTCGTCTTCGGGGGCGCCCAAGACCTCGGAGATCCAGTCGGCGATGAGCACCATCTCGGCCTCGCCCATCCCGCGGGTGGTCACCGCCGGCGAGCCGATGCGGATCCCCGAAGCGACCAGCGGCGGGTTCGGATCGTAGGGGATGGTGTTCTTGTTGACCGTGATCCCCGCGTCGCCGAGGGCCTTCTCCATCACCTTGCCGGTGGTCCCGGCGGCGGCCACGTCGAGCATGAAGACGTGGTTGTCGGTCCCCCCCGAGACGATCCGCCGGCCGCGCTCCATGAGCCGTTCCGCCATGCGGTGAGCGTTGGCGACGACGCGCTCCTGGTAGCCGTGGAAACCCTCGCCCTGGGCCTCGTGGAAGGCCACCGCCTTGGCTGCGATGACGTGCATCAACGGGCCGCCCTGGATGCCCGGGAAGACACAGCGGTCGATCACCTTCTGGTGCTCCTGGCGGCACAGGATCAAGCCGCCGCGGGGTCCGCGTAGGGTCTTGTGGGTGGTGGTGGTGACGAAATCGCAATGCGGGACGGGGGACGGATGGAGCCCCGCGGCGACCAGCCCGGCGATGTGCGCGATGTCCGCCATCAAGAGCGAACCGGCCTTGTCGGCGATCTCGCGGAAGCGCGCGAAGTCGATGATCCGGCTGTAGGCGCTGGCGCCGCAAACGATGAGCTTGGGCCGGTGCTCGAGGGCCAGGCGCTCGACCTCGTCGTAG
>JAGQSE010000570.1 GCA_020439725.1 Acidobacteriota bacterium | reverse complement strand
GCCACCGGTGGTCGGTGTGCCGGCGGTGACGTCGCCACCGGCGGCGCCCAAGGCCGCGGCGCGCAGGGCGGCGAGCTCGTCGTCGGCGGAAGGCGGCGGGCTGGCCTCGGCACCCGTGGAGGAGCCCTGGCCGGCTTCGAGAGCCGCGAGCCGCGCCTCGAGATCGGCGATCCTGGCCTCGTAGGCCTGGCGCATCTGGTCGATCTCCGCGCGGAGGTCCGCGAGCGCTTCGCTGTCGGCCTTCGGGGCGGACTGGGCGCGGGCCGCGGTGGGCGTCAGCGCGATCAGCATCGAGGCGAGGACAAGCCCGGCCCAGCGCAAGGCGCCACGCCGAACCCGCCAGCCGTTACGGTCGTCATGAGATTCCATGATGCAGGTTCCTCGGATCCGGGAATTGGGTCGAGATGCGGCGCAGCTCCGGGGATCCGGCGGAGCTCAGCTCCTCGAGGCAGCCACCGTGGGCCGGTCGAAGCTACGGGGTCCGGCCGCGGCCCACGAGCCGCGACCTCGCCACCCAAACTCTAGAGTACTACTACAGTCGTACGATCCGTCTAGGGGGTTCCGGGGCCCGTGAGAAGGAAGTGAGAAATGGGTGTTCGGTCGGGGTCTGCGAGGGGCCTGAGGCACCCGCGATCCGTGCCCGGCTCGCCAGGGCTGGAGGTGTGGGCTTCTACGCGTTGCTCGTCACGTTCCCGGGTCGATGTGGAGCCCATCACCGGGAAACCGTCCGTCGAAGGAGTAGACCCTGGATACGCGCCGGTCGCGGGCCTCGGCCCAGAGTAGGGCGTCGACGAAGGAAACGCGCTTCGAGGGTCGACACAAGGCGAGCGCTTCGAAGACTCGAGTCTTGGAGGTGTTGAGCATCTCGACGTTCCGCCGTCCTACGAACTCGATGAGCACGTCGACGATCCGTGCCCGGGGCACCTGATAGACCGAGCTCAGGACGTAGGCGGTTTCCGCCAGGACGAGCTCGCTGAGGATCAGGGGCTCTCCCGAGTCGATGATCCTCGACGCCCTCTCCGCCAGGTCCGGTACGTCGCCGGTCAGGTACCTCACCACCACGCTGGTGTCGAGAAAGGCAGGATGGCCCTTCGAAGTCATCCTTCCTGTTCCTCGTTGCTCCACTCCTCCGCCACGGTCTGCGCCCAGGCTTCATCCCGTAGCTCCTGCCAGCGCTCTGGAGCCACGGGCCGGCGTATCGACGAGCTGAGGACGCCACGGAGCGAACGGTCGTGCTCGGGTGGGTGAAAGCGGATCTCGAGGTGGTCGTCGACGAGACGTTGGCTGGATACCCAGCCCGGCTCGAGCCCGAGGGCGTCCCGAAGCCGCTTTTCGATGACTACCTGGCCCTTGGTTCCGAGAATGCTGCCCATGTCTTACTCCTGGTGAACACTCCAACCCTTCTGCAAAATCCTACCAGACTCGCAAAGTCATACCCGAGATGGGCGATCCTCCTCCCTGGTCACGAGGCTGGGCATTCCAATCCGGGCTCTAGGCCCCGAGCCGGCGGCGTGCGGCGAGCACCGCCGCGGCGGCGAGGATGGTGGTGGCGAGGGTGCTGGCCGCGGCGCCCTGCATGCCGTAGGTGGGAATCAGGAGGAGGTTGCCGAGGCTGTCGGCGACCAGGGCCGCGAACGCGATGAAGATGATCCAGGGCCCATGGCCCGTGTACTGGAGGCGGAGGACCGAAAGCGCGGCGACGGCCCAGGCGAGGTTGCTGGCGGTGAGCAGGTCGAGGACCGGTACCGCGTTGACGAAGCTCGGACCGAAGAGGCCTAGGATCGGAGTGGCACCGAGCCACAGCACCGCGGCCACCGGGACCACGGCGGAGAGCATCAACCGTTGGCTTTGGCGGAAGGTCGACTCGAAGGCCTCGCGGCCGCGCTCGAGCGCCGGCTGCGTCAGCGGCGCGACCAGGCCGACGAGGGCGGTCTGGACGATGAGCAGGAAGTGGGCCGAGGTCGCCGCCGCGGCGTAGTGGCCGACCTCGTGCTCCTCGCCGAGGAGCTCGAGGAAGTAGAGGTCGCTCTGGTTGAGCGCCAGCATCACCAGGAAGGCCCCCATCATCGGCATCGACGCGGTCACCCACAGCCGGGGTGTGCGGGATGCCGGGTCGCGGCCGAGGGTCGGCAGGTCGAGACGGCGGAGCAGCCACCACTGCGCGGCGGTCACCACCACCACCGAGGCCATTGCCACGAGGACCGCTTCCTGGACCAGGATCCGGCGCCCCTGGCGGATCCACGCCAGCACCGCCAAGAGCACAAGGCTGAGTAGGGGAACGCCGATGCGCCACGGCCAGCTCGCCAGGACGGGCCGCTTGGCCGACTGCAGCGCGCGGCTGACCAGTGCGCCGGCGGCGGAGAACGGCACGATCAACACCACCCAGGCGATGGCGTGGTGGTCCTTGGGGTCGACATGGCCGACGTGCAGGTAGCTGGCGGTCCAGGTGAGCGCTGCGAGCACCAGCCAAAGACCCAGAGCGAGCTCGAAGTAGAAGCGGAGGTACTCCCAGGCTCGTGCCGTCTCGCCGCGTTCGAGGGGGCCGGCGAGGGCCTTGGGAGCCGCGCGGTCGCCGCCGAGCAGCACGGCGACGCCAAAGAACGCCGCAAACGCTGCGGCGACCCGGAAGTCGCCGTATTCGTGTGGCGGCAGCACTCGCGCCAACCCGACGTTGAACAGATAGTCGGCGAAGAAGCCTGCCAGGCCGACGGCGATCAACGCGAGGCCGCCGCGCCGCAGGTAGGAGGCGGTGCTTTCCGAGGCGGGCATGGTGCCGGAGATTCTGGCACAGAGGGCGAGCGGGCGCCCGCGAGCACCGGCCGCGGAAAAGGGGGGCCGAATTGCAGCGGGTTGCTCAGTGAGGGCCCCCGGCTGGTGTTCAGCCCGACTTCCGGGGCTCGTGAGGGCGGTGCCCTTGGCCCGCCGGTGGCGCAACGGGGCCCTTGGATCGGAAAGGGGGGTACCGAATTGCGGGGATGCGTTGGCGCGCTACGAGGTCGCCACCCCGGC
>JAGQSE010000569.1:3127-3767 GCA_020439725.1 Acidobacteriota bacterium | reverse complement strand
CGCCGGCCTTGAGGATGCCGAGGATGCCGACCACCGTCCAGCGGCTTCGTGCCAGGCACAGACCCACCGTCACCTCGGGGCCGACGCCCCGCTCGATCAGCGCGTGGGCCAGGCGGTTGGCCAGCGCGTCGAGCTCGCCATAGGCCAGCGTCCCCGCCTCGTCGGTCAAGGCCGGCGCCGCTGGCGTCCGGGCGACGTGGGCGGCGAAGGCCTCGACCAGCGTCCCGTGGATCGCCAGCGGCTCGCGCCGCGGCGTCCACTCGGTCACCAGCTTGTGACGCTCCGCCGGGCTGAGCAACGGCACCGCCTCGAGCCGGCCGCCGATCCCCGAAGCCAACCCTTCGAGCAATCCCTCGAGGTGCCGCAGCATCCGCGCCACCGTCGTCAGGTCCTGCCGTCCGCGATCGAAGCGCAGCTCGAGGCCGAGCTCCGGCCCCGGATAGGCGACGAGATCGAACACATAGTGCGACCGCTCGTCGGCGCCGGCGATGTGCTCGAAGCTCCCCTCGTCCCGGGGAGGCGAGCCCGCGCCGCCGGCGAGGAGCTCTTCGGGCATCTCGACCCGCGTCGGATCGAGGGCCTCGTTCTGGAACACCAGGAAGCTGTCGAACAACGACCGCCCCGCCGGCACGTCGCTCCA
>JAGQSE010000569.1:0-2891 GCA_020439725.1 Acidobacteriota bacterium | reverse complement strand
GGCCCAGGCTCCCTGGACCAGGGTGTTGAGCGTCAGCCGGTGCGTCCGGGCCACGCTCTCCAGGTGCGCCGTCGCCGCGGCGCTCAGCTGCCGCGCCCGATCCGCATGGGCGCTGGCCCGGCTCTCGTCCGCGGGGCGGTCGTAGATCAACGGCGTCGGCTCGGTGAACCCCGCCAGGGTGCCCTGCCAGAACCGCTTGGCGGCGCTACGGTCCTGCCGCAGCATCCATTCGACGTAGTCGCGGTACGGCCGTCGGTCGAGCAGCTCCGGCTCGACCCCGGCGGTCAGGGCCTGGTAGACGACACCGAACTCCTGGAAGACCTCGGGGAGACTCCAGCCGTCGAGGAGGCTCTGGTGGAGGGTCGCCACCGTCCGGTAGCGATCCTGGGTCTCGCGGACCACCAGGAACCGGACCAGCGGGGCGGTCGAGAACTCGAAGCCCCGCCGTCGATCCCGGTCCAGGTAATCTCGCAGCGAGGCCGTGCGCTCGCGCACCGACCGGCCCCGCCAATCCTCGACCGCCACCGGGATCTCCGTCTCGCGATGCACCGCCTGGAGCGGGACGTCGAGGCCGTCCCAGTGGTACGAGGTCCGCAGCACGGCATTGCGCCGAGCCACCCGCCGCCAGGCTTCGCGAAACGCGTCGAGGTCGAGATCACCGGGCAGGAAGTTGTGTACCTGGGCGATGTACGCCCCAACTTCCGGGTCCTGCAGCGTGTGGAACAGCATTCCCTGCTGCAAGGGGGTCAGCGGGTAGAGATCCTCGAGATCGCCGATCTGCGCTGCCAGGGCGTCGAGGGCCGCCTGCCCGATCGTCGCCAGCGGGAAATCCGACGTCGTGAAGCCGCCGGCGTCGGGAGACAGACAGTGGTCGAGGAGCTGGCGCAGGGCGGCCAGGTAGGACTCGGCCAAAGCCTCGACGGTTTCGCGCCGGAACAGCTCCGAGCTGTAGTCCCAAGTGGCCACCAGCCGGCCGTCACGGACGCTGACCTCGAGGTCGAGGAGGTGGGTGCGATGGGCGTCCCGGCCCGCCGTCGAGCCGAAGGCTTCGCCGGCGAGGACGAACGGCAGGTCGTCGGCGCCGCGATCGGCGATTTCCGCCTGGCCCTGGAAGTTGAAGAGGATCGGCGCTGGACGTTGCGCCGCCAAGGCCTCGCGGGTTTCGGGGCGGCCGTGGTCCTTGAGCCAGCCGTAGCCCAGACCGTTGTGGGGCGTCAGGCGCAGCTGGTCCTTGACCGCGGTCAGCGTCGCTCGTGGGTCCGCCGAAGGGGCCTCGAGCAGCACCGGGTAGAGCGTCGTGAACCAGCCCACCGTCCGCGCCAGGTTGGCGTCGGCGAAGATGGCTTCGCGGCCGTGGCCCTCGAAATCGACCAGCAGCGAGTCTTGGCCGGTCCTCGTCCCCACCGCCCGGACGAGGGCGGCGAGCAGGATCTCCACCGCCGAGGTGCGATAGGGCAGAAGGGCCGGACCGAGGAGGTCGCGGGTCTCCTCTTCCTCGAGCGACACCCGCACGATCTGGTTGCTCGACCGGAGGTTCTCGCCACCGGGGAAGTCGACCGGCAAGGGTGCCACCGCCGCACGCCGGGGATCCGCCCAGTAGGCGACCTCGGTCTCGAAGCCCCCAGCCTCGGTGAGAGCCTTGAGCCGATCGCCCCAGCGTTTGAAGGAGGTCGTCTTGGGGGCCAGGTCGACGGCGTGTCCGCGGGCGGCGCTGCGATAGGCCAGCGCCAGGTCCTCGGTGAGGATCTCCCAGGAGACGTTGTCGACCACCAGGTGATGGGCGACCAGCAACAGCCGCTGTCCCGCTTCGTTCCCCAGGTCGAAGAGAGCGGCGCGGAACAACGGCGTCGCCGTGACGTCGAAGGCCGACTGCTCCGCGGAGCACAGCTCCACGAGGCGGGCGAGGCGCTCCGGCCCGTCGAGGTGCGAGAGATCGTGAACGGCCAGGGGCACCTCGGTCTCGGCCACCGGGCGGAAGTCCTGCCGCCAGGCGCCCTCCTGCTCGACGAAGCGAAGTCGCAGCGCGTCGTGGTGCGCCACCAGCGCCGCCAGGGCCTCGGCCAGGGGCTCCGCGTCGAATCTCCGCCGGAGCTCGAGGAGCAGCGCCATGTTGGTGTGGTGGCGGCTTTCGAGACCAGCCTCGAGGAACCAACGCTGGATCGGTAGCAGCGGCGCCTCGCCCGTGACCTCGCCCTGCTCCGCCAGCACCGCGCCGGCACCTTCCACCGCCGCCGCCAGCTCGGCCACCGTCGGGTTCTCGAACAGCTGGCGGGTGGTGAAGTGGATGCCCTCGCGATGCGCCCGCGAGGTGATCTGGATCGACAGGATCGAGTCGCCGCCGAGCTCGAAGAAGTCGTCGTGGATGCCCACGCTGGCGACCCCCAGGACCGAGCTCCAGATCGCCGCCAGCCGCCGCTCGAACTCGGTGCGCGGCGCCACCGACGGGATCCCGGCGCCACCGGCGGTCTCGCCGGGAGCGGGGAGCGCACGCTTGTCGACCTTGCCGTTGGCGGTCAGCGGCACCGCCGAGATCCGGACGAAGGCCGAGGGCACCATGTAGTCGGGAAGACGCCCCTGGAGGTGCCGCCGGAGCTCGCCGGCGTCGACCACCGCGCCGTCTTCGGGCACCACCCAGGCGACCAGCCGGGCGCCGCGGCCGTCCTCCACCAGGGGAGCTACGACCACCTGTCCGACGCTCGCGTGCGCCGCCAGCGCCACCTCGACCTCGCCGGGCTCGACGCGGAAACCGCGCACCTTGACCTGGTCGTCGAGACGGCCGAGGAAGTCGAGCTCGCCGCCGGCACGGAACCGCGCCCGGTCACCGGTGCGATAGAGCCGGGCCCCGGGGTCGGTGGCGAAGGGGTGCGGGACGAAACGCTCGGCGGTGAGCG
>JAGQSE010000568.1:4548-4857 GCA_020439725.1 Acidobacteriota bacterium | reverse complement strand
CTGCTCGCGGTGGTCGAGACCGATCTCGGTGATCAGCGACAAGACCGGATCGACGACGTTGGTGGCGTCGAGACGACCGCCCAGCCCGACCTCGAGCACCGCCAGCTCGACCCCGGCGGCGGCGAAGAGACGCAGCGCCGCGACGGTCACGGTCTCGAAGTAGGTCGGCGGCCGCCCCATCAGCTCGATGCCGCGCGCGATGACCTCCTGGCAGGCGGTCTCCAGCTCGTCAGCGGCTACCGAAAGACCGTCGACCCGCACCCGTTCACGGACCTCCTCGAGGTGGGGCGACGTGTAGAGGCCGGTACG
>JAGQSE010000568.1:0-4508 GCA_020439725.1 Acidobacteriota bacterium | reverse complement strand
TTGCCGTTGGTGCCCGCGACCAGCACCGAGGCGAAGCGGTCCTGGGGTCGGTCGAAGGCGTCGAGGAGGCGGTGGCAGACCTCGAGACCGAGGCGCATGCCGAAGAACGGCAGCTCGTCCAGCCGTGGCGTGGCCGGCATGGGGTGGGGTCAGGTGAAGTGCCGCAGACAGCGGGCGACGGTGGCCTTGAGCTCGGGCCGCGGCACGACCATGTCGAGGAAGCCGTGCTCTAGGAGGAACTCGCTGCGCTGGAAGCCTTCGGGCAGGCTTTGGCGGATCGTCTGCTCGATCACCCGCGGGCCGGCGAAGCCGATGAGGGCGCCGGGCTCGGCCAGGTTGACGTCGCCGAGCATGGCGAAGGAGGCGGTGACGCCGCCGGTGGTGGGGTCGGTGAGGATCGAGATGTAGGGCAGTCGGGCCTCGCGCAGATCCGCCAGGGTGGCCGAGATCTTGGCCATCTGCATCAACGACAGGACGCCCTCCTGCATGCGGGCACCGCCCGAAGCGGAGACGACGATGAGCGGGCGCCGTGTCTCGAGGGCGCGCTCGGCGGCGCGGGCCACCTTCTCGCCGACCACCGAGCCCATGGAGCCACCCATGAAGCGGTAGTCCATCACCGCCAGGACCACGGGAATGCCCTCGATGTGGCCCTCGACGGCGATCAGAGCGTCGAGGACGCCGACCTTCTTCTGATAGGCCCGGAGGCGGTCGGCGTAGCTCTTCGAGTCCTTGAACTCGAGGGGGTCGCCGGGGCGGACGTCGGTGAACAGCTCGGAGGGACGCTCCTCGTCGAGGAGCAGCTGGATGCGCTCAGGGGCGTCGATCCGGAAGTGGTACCCGCATTTGGGACAGATCCGGCCGTTGCGTTCGACCTCTTTCGAGTAGACGACCTCGCGGCACCCGTCGCACTTGGTCCACAGCCCCTCGGGCACCGTGCTCCGCGTTCGGTCGTCGCGGACCGGCTTGGGCTTCTTGTCCTTCTTGAACCAGGGCATGGTGTGGTCGTGGTCGTCGCGGGCTCAAGCCGGGAGGGTGGTCGGTCCCGATGGGAGGCGGCCCGGCAGATCCGACTCGGGCCACCGGCGGAGCACAGCGAGTGCGGCTTCGCGGGTGGCCCGGTGCCGGAGCGAGGTCAGAAGCCGGCGGCGTCCCCGTCGTCCTCTTCGTCCTCCAGCAGGTCGTTGGGGACTCCGAGGCGCAGGCACGCGGCGTCGTACATCTGACGCGCGGCCTTCTTGGCGTTCTGCAGCTCAGCCAGACGGTCCTTGACCTTGGCGAGCTCCTCCTCGATCTGGCGATCGAGATCGTCGATGGAGGACTTCTCCATCTGCAGGATGTTGCGGTAGTGCTGTTTCTGTTCGTCGGAAAGGCTCATTCGGCTCCTCCAATGTCCCGCTGGCGGCCGTGTTCGGAGGCTCGGGCGTCCGCCGCCCCTGGGGCGACGCGACACCGAGAGATCACAGCCGGAACGGGATCTTCAGGGTGGCCCACATCCGGACTCGGACCCCGTCCTTCGAAGCCGGCTTGAATCGTGCGGTTCGCGCCGCTTCGATGGCCGCTTCGTTGAGACCGGCTTTGGATCGGGCTCCCTGGACTACTTTGACCTCTTTGACCCGGCCGGTTTCGTCGACCAAGAGAGAGAGGATGACGTCTCCTTCGACCCGCGCTCTGCGGGCGATGGGAGGATACTTTGGTTCGTCGATGGAGACAAGCACCGGTGGGCTGACCCCGGCCCCGGGCTCCACCAGCTCGCCTTCGCGCACCGTGGGGGCCGCCGGCGGTGGTGGAGGAGCCTTGGTTTCGGGCACCGCGACGGCGGCCGGCGGCTTCTGGGAGGCCTGCTGCTGCGGCTTGGCCGGTTGGGCTACGGCCTGCTGCTGCGCCGGTGGTGCCGAGGTCACGGGCTCCGCGGACGCGCCGCCGGCCGCGGCTCCGGTCGTCTCGGCGGCCCCCACCGCGGGTTTGGCTCCGGCCTGCTGGCCGTCCGCGGGCTTGGCGTCGCTCGGTCGGGTTTCGGGAGGCTTGCCCTGCTCTGCTGCAGCCGGCGCGGTCTTGCTCTCCTCCGCGGCGCTCTCGGCCTCGAGGGCGGCGAGGCGATCGAGCTCCTGCTGGATCGACTTCTCCTTCTCCTCGTACTGGCGGCGGAGCTCGGCCTCTTGTCGGGCCAGCTGCTCGGCGGCCGCCTTCTCGAGCTGGGCGCGCTCGTCGGCGGCGGAATCCGGGTTGGTGGCGGCGGCCGGGGCCTGCGGTGTCGCCGGCGCCTCGGCGCCGGCCTCCCCCTCGGTGGGGAGCTCGGGCGCCGCCTGGGGCGACGGGGTGTCCTCGGCGGGAGCGCTCGCGGGCGTCTCGTCGGTCGCCCCGGAGCTCGAGGAGGAGCCCCGGGTCCACCAGATGACGAGCGCCACGAGCAGCAGCGCGATCACCGCGAGGGCGATCCACAACGCACCCCGCCCCTTCTTGGCGGGGGCTGGTGCGTCGCTGGCGCTGGGGGGCACGGCGTGCACGAGGAGGCTGCCATCGTCCTCCGGCGGTGGTGGCGTTGCCGGAGTTGGTTCCTCGTCGACCGGAGTGGCCTCGGCCGCCGGCGGTGGCTCGGGTGTGACCGGGACCAGCGGTCCTTCGTGGTCGAGAGGGACGGCCCCACCCCCGGTTCCCGTGCCGACGGAGCCGATGCCGGCACCGGTGTCCGAAGGCGCCGCAGCGCCGGCCGCCGCCGCGACGCCCGTTCCGGTGCCGCCGGCGGCCGCGTCGTCGGCGACAACAGGTATCGCAGACGGTTGGCTACCCGTCCCGGTCGGCGGCGAGGAGACCGCACTCGAAGAGCGCGGATGCGACGCGCTGCTCGCCGTCCGGCTGATACCGGCCGCCGAGCCTTCGCCCTCGTCGACGGGCACCGGGGCGCTCTTGAGCCGGCGCAGGAAGGCCGCCACGTCACCGGTTCCGGGGCGCTGGTTGAGCCCTTCGAGGACGCTCTCGATCTCCTCACGCATCTGTCCGGCGGTCTGGAATCGGTCCACCGGCTCCTTGGCCACCGCCTTCTGGACCAGCCGGTCGACTTCTTCGGGAATGCCCGGGTCGACCTCGCGGGGAGCTCGGATGTGGCCGTTGCGCACCGCTTCGAGCACCGACAGCTCCGAGTCACCGTCGAACAGCCGCTCGCCGGTGAGCATCTCGAAGAGGATCGCGCCGAGGGCGAAGATGTCCGCGCGGGCGTCGACCTCCTGGCCCCAGGCCTGCTCCGGCGACATGTACTGGAGCTTTCCCTTGAGCGCCCCCATCTGCGTCTTGCTCGACTTCGACACCGCCTTGACGATGCCGAAGTCGCACAGCTTGATCTCGCCCTCGTAGCTGATCAGCACGTTCTGCGGCGAGACGTCGCGGTGGACCAGCCCCATCTCGTTGTCCTTGGCGTCACGCTTGCGGTGGGCGTAGTCGAGGGCGCTGGCCAGCTTCAGGGCGATGTGCAACGCGAGCTCGCGGGGCAGCCGGACGGCCTTGCGCTGGCTCGTGTTGAGCAGCGAGCGCAGGTCCTTGCCCTCCACGTACTCCATGGCGATGTAGTACTCGTTGTGGATCTCGCCGAGGTCGTAGATGTGGATGATGTTCGGGTGGTTGAGCTCCGCCGCGAGCTTGGCCTCGTCGACGAACATCCGCTCGAATTCCTGGTTCTCGGTGAGCTGCGGCAGGATCTTCTTGATCGCCACGGTCTTGCGGAAGCCCGCGACGCTCTCCATGCGCGCCTTCCACACCTCGGCCATGCCGCCGACGGCGATGCGCTCGAGCAGCATGTAGTGACCGAAGCTCTGTCCGGGCTGGGGATCGACCCGTCCCGGACCGACGGTGGCGATCTTCTGGGTGCGGAACTCACCCAGACCGAGATCCGACGGCATGGGTTCGATGGGCCCGTCGCCATAGGAGGCGACGAAGGGCGAGCCTTCGCTCGCGGAGTCCGGGCTCCCGCTCTCGTCGTCGTCGGCCGCCGGCGTCTCCTCGCTCGCGGCCGGAGCTTCCTGAGCCGGCGGCGCTTCGGGCTCGGCGGTGGGCGGGGCGACCGGTTCGGCCTCGAAGGCGATGTCGAGGTCGGACGGCTCGGCGGGCGTCTCGACCGGCATCTCGACAGCGGGTGGCTCCGAGGCGGGAGACGCTGCGGCCGGTGGCTCTGCCGGAGGGGTCGGCGGCGCGGTCGCCGCGGGCGGCTCCGGGGGACTCGGTGGTGGCGGTGCGGCCTGGGTCGGACTCGCCGGGGCCGGACTCGCTGGGGTCGGACTCGCCGGCGTCGGGGTCGCGCTCATCCGCTCGACGGGAGCCGCCGGCGGTGCCTGGGGTCTCGGCGGTGCGGCGGGTGTCGTTACGGCCGGTGGACGCGCCGCCGGAGGAGACGCCGGAGCCTCGGTCTTGGGACGCGGCTTGCTACGCCCCAGGTCGAGCCCGGAAAGCGTTTCGCTCAGCAGCTTGTCGACGTCCCCGAGCCCGCTGGTGGTGCTCTTCGGAGGCGCGCTCTCCGGCGG
>JAGQSE010000567.1 GCA_020439725.1 Acidobacteriota bacterium | reverse complement strand
CCGCAGTTGAGCATCGCGCGCGCGGTGGCGCCGATGTTTTCGCCGAGCTGGGGCTCGACCAGGATGATCGCCGGACGGGTGCCGGCCTCGGGAGAGCCCTCGCGGGTGGAATCGGTTCCGGCCATGGGGGCGGGATGCTATCAGGTCGAGAGGGGAGCGGCGGGCAAGAAGAAACCCCCGCCACGCCGGAGCGCAGCGGGGGTCGCTATCGAGGCTCTTCGAAGGCGCCGGAGCGCCCTCAGAGCTGGGTCAGGGCACCGCGGGCCCGATGTGGGTGAAGCGGCGCGAGCCGAAGCCGTCGAGCAGCAGGGCGCCCGAGTAGCCGGTCTGCGGCTGCGAAATGATGCCCAGGCGGGCGAAATCGGCGTCGTCGAAGTCGTTGTCGACCCCGTCGATGCGACCCACCGAGACGTCGTTGACGAACAGCTCGAGGGCGCCGTTGTTCTCGCCGACACCGGTCGACTGGTGGAACGCCAGCTCGATCACGTTCGGGCCGCTGACCAGATCGACGAACGCGGTCTTGGTCCAGCTGTTGTCATCGTCGTGGATCTTGAACAGGAACTTGTAGGTCCCGCCCTGGATGCGGAGCACGCCGGTGGCCAGGCGCCGGCTCGGGGTCTCCGAGAAGAGCTGGAACACCTTCATGCGCTTGCCGTCGGGCATCGTTACGCCGCTCGGATCCATGTAGAAGCGGGCCTTGTAGTCGGCCTCGGCGGCCGGGGTGTCGTCCTGGACATAGGTCTTGACGGTGCCGACGTTGAACGAGATCCCGTTGGCGCCGTCCATGGCGGAGCCGGCACCGACGGTGATGTCGCCGTTGTCGTCCTTGACGCTCGACCAGCCGCTGGTATCACCGGTCTCGAAGCTGTCGAAGAAGATGTCGTCGGCACAGGCCGCCGGGATGTCGAAGGCCTCGGTGCCGTCGGTGACGCTGGCAGAGGAGCCCTCGTTGGCGCTGACGCCGAGACCACGCTTGGCGAAGCCCCGCCAGATGCGGCAGGCGTTGGCACCGCCGTTGTCGGCGACGTCGGCCGCCAGGATGGCGTCACGGCCGTCGACGAAGCCCGGCAGACAGGTCTGCATCTTCATGCCGTCCATGACCAGCTGGATCGCGCGGTTGTTGCCACCGGTACCGGTGTAGATGTCCGGGTCGAAGCCATAGCGGTCGACCATGTTCCAGTAGACCTCCCAGACCATCGCGGTCCACACCGAGCCGACGCCGTGGGGCACGGAGAGCCCGTTGATGTTGGCGTAGGTGTGCGAGTTGACCGCCAGATCGGTGGAGTAGGGGAAGGTGCGGATGCCCGGGCCGGTGGGCGGCTGGTAGGCCACGTAGGTGGCGATGCCGCGTGCCTGCTCGGGAGTGTCGGTGGCCTTGCCGGTGAGCGCCAGAGCCATCCAGTCGCTCCAGCCCTCGCCCATCTGCTCCTGGTTGCCGAGACAGCTGGTGTTCGAGGGACCGCCGGTCAGGCGGTTCGAGATGCCGTGGGTGTACTCGTGGATGATGACACCGTTGTCGAAGTCGCTGTCGCGGTTCGGGATCGTTGAGCCGAGCGACTTGAAGGTGCCGGAGACCGTGGCGCCGGCGCCCTTGAGAATGTTGCCGTCGTCCAGCGAGATCATGCCGGCGGAGATCGTGATGTCGCCGCCGGTGCCGTCGTCACCGAGGGTGATGGGCGGCGCGGCGGTGTTGTTGATGATGACCACCGCGGTGGCGCCGGCGTTCTGCGCGTTGCGGGTCTTGGTCACGAAGGAGCAGGAACCGCGGTCGATGAGCGCGATGTTGCCGCTCACGGCACCGCCGTTGGTCAGCGCCTCGCAGCCGTCGTTGGTGGCGCCGGTACCGTCGGTCACCAGGACCACGTCACCGGTGATGCCGGTGGTGGTCAGGCCCGGGCCGAAGTTCGCTCCGCTGGCGGTGTAGTTGTCCGCGATACCCGCCGGAGCGGTGATCTCGAGGGTGTTCGGGAAGGGGTTGGTCCACTGGAACATCTGCATCCGCGGGTCCGAGCCGTCCGGCGGGGTGCCGAAGTTGGCGTTGTTGGTGCCCGAGCCGTCCTGGGCGTCCGCCTGGACCGGGTCACCCGCGACACCGCCATGACCATAGTTGTTGGTCTGGAAGTTGCCGCCGGCTTCGTCGAAGCCGTAGTGGTAGGTGACGTCGTGGACGATGTTGTTCATGTAGAACAGGTTGACGATGGCGGCTTCCTGGTTGGTGCCGTCCAGCGGGCCCTGCATCGGATCGAAGGCGAAGTCGAAGTCGAGACCGGCGCCACCATCGGGGCGGAAGCCGGGGACGTTGTTGGCGTCGGTGTCCTCGCTGGCCTCGACGTTGTTGCCGCGGGTGTCGGTGAACTCGGCACCGGCGACGCCGTTGGTGTCGTGCCAGCCGAAGGGCGAGGCCGTCGCGTCCTGCGGATCGGTGACGATCACGTGGCCCGGACCGACGTCGTCGGGACCGGCCATGGGGATGGGGAAGACGCGATAGGTGGCGTGGGCCATCCAGTTGTTCTGGTCGAGGAAGTCACCGGTGTTGGCGTCGACGCGGACGTTCCACCAGTTGTCGTTGTCGTGGAGGCGGAGGACGACGTTCCAGGCCAGCCGGACGCTGCCGTCGGGCATCGGCTGGTAGACCAGCGAGGTGGGGATCTCGTCCTGCGAAATGCCACCCTCACTGAACAGCGTCTGCTGGGTCGCACCGCCGAGACCGCCCACCGGGGTCAGGGCGTCGGAGACGCGGAGTCCCAGGTGCTCGGCCGAGCGATGGATGGCGTCGACCGCGTCGAGCGCCGCCGACGAGCCCTCGATGCGGCTCGAGAGGTTCGACACGAAGCGGTTGCCGAGGAAGAGGACACGCCCCTGGCGATCGACATTGACGTTGATCAGGGCGCCCTGCACCGGAATGCCGTCGTACTGCTGGTGCAGGTAGACGTGCGTGACCCCGTTGTTCTTCGAGGTGTAACGGTCACTCACCACCCACTCCCCGAGGTCGTCCGAAGTCAGGCCCAGCTCCGAGGCGTGGCCCTGGAGGTAGGCGACGGCGATGTCCAGTGCATCCCCCTGAGCCGGGCCGCTGAGATACGCGGGTGCCGACACGGGAGCAGCCCCTACCGGCAGCGCGAGGAGCGCGGCGCACAGGGCCGCGACCCAGGAAAGGGGTAGGCTCTTGATCAGTCTCATTCAGTCTTCTCCCAAGAAGTGGTTGATCGGAAGTTCAGACGACGGCTGTAGTAGGGCTTTGATATGGGCTCACCACAGTCGGAAGCCAGGGAAACCAAGTTGGCGGGAGGCCAGGGCGTGCGGTCCGTTGAATTCCTCTCGGAGCGCGGGACGGTCCCGGAATGGATTTCGCGCGGTACGCTAGCACACGATCGGGGGGTTGTGTCCAGTCCTGACGGGCCCTTTTCCACGCCTTCCGCGGCCTCGGCGGGCCGCCCCCGGTCGGCACCCTGCCGCTAAGCTGCGGCGTTCGTGGCGCTTAGGCCCGCCGGCCGCCTCCTACACCTGTGGGAAACCGACATCCTCTCGGCGGGCGGTACTCCGGCGGAAGCTGACGGGAGAACCTCTAAATCATTGAAAATACTTGGCTTGTGTCGTTTGCACAAGGTCTTGTTCAAAACGCGCAAACCCCCGAATTTGGGCGCCTCGGAGGCGCTTCCACAGAGGTTTTCCACAGGCTTTTTGACAGCTCCTGTGGACGTTTTGGGACGAGCTAGCCGGGGCAGTAGCGGCTCGCCAGGTCGCTGCGCCGGTCTCCCTGCCAGCGACCCTCGAGGAGGGTCCTCTCGAGCAGGGCCTTGTCCTCCGCCGCGAGCCCCACCCGGGTCCTGATGGGCCGTGGTGCGTCCGCCGCCGGACCGTCCCCTCGTCTTGCTTCGGGAAAGTACGTGGCCTCGTACACCTCGTCGCCGAAGATCCGGTCCCAGAGGGCGAAGAGGGTCCACGGTGCGTCGAGATGGGCGCAGACGTCGGTGCCGCGGCTCTCGTGGAGGCGGGCGCTGCGTTCGAGCTGGCTCGCCACCGCCAGGGCATGGGAGACGAAGTCGGAGGCCGCCGAGACGTAGGCCTCGGTGCGAACTGCCGCCGGTAGGTCGGCGAGGAGCTCGCCGGCCCTGGCCTCGATCCGCCGTCCCAGCTCGCTACCGCGGGTGACCTCGCGCTCGAGGTACAGCCGGGCCAGGGTGTTGAACAGGTACTCGGCGGCGTCGACGGTGAGCTCGGTGACCGGTCGCCACCGCGCGCCGTCGAGGTAGGCCGGCCGGTAGAGGCTGAGGACGGCACGGGCTGGAGAGGGCTCCTTCGATCCGCCGGGCGCTGTCAGCAGCGCGTCGAGCTCGCCGCCGGAAAAGGCGAGGGCCAGCTCGGGCCCATCGTGGAAGAAGACGTCGACCTCCGACGCCGCGGCGACGGCGAACCGCAGCGGCAGGTAGCCCTCGGCGCGGGTGCCTTCGAGATGCTCGGCGAGGGTGGTTTCGGGGGCCGGCGGTGGATCCCGGGGAGCAGCGCCGGAGGGTGCCACCAGGACCAGCGAGACCGCGACCACCGCGGCGAGCAGGCCTCGCGGGCGCCGGCGAGGCGGAGAGGCGGTGTCAGGTCGAGCCATCGCGAGCGCGCTGCTTGGCGGCGACATAGTCCTCTTGCGGGATGTGGAGGAGCCCGCGGATCTTGCTCATCATGTGATCCTCGTGGGCGTCCATGCGGCCATCGGCGAACACCACTCGCCACAGCCCTTCGATGATCTCGACCTTCTGTTCAGGGCTCAGGTTCTGATGGATTGGGTGGGTGAACTCGAAGAGCGACACCGATTCGCGCGCCGCGTCCTCGGCCACGGCGAGGAGCTCGGACACTCCCGCGGCGTCGAGCGCGAGAAGCCGGGCGAGGGCGCTCTCGACCACCTGGCGCTCCGCCGGCGCTTCGTCGAAGTCCGATCGCATCACCTCGACGAAGAGCGCGGCGGTGGCCAGCTGCACCGGGTCGACGTCGCCGGGGAGCTCGCCCGGGTTCGAGCTCGGGTCCAGCAGGTTGCGTAGCGCGCTCAGAAGTCCCATCGTGACGTCCTCTCGAAGCCCCTCACTCGACGCCCTTGGCCTTCTTGGGCTTCCTGCGGGGCAGGTAGAGCTCGGTGAGCGTGCCCTCGAAGGCCTCGGCGCTCATGGCCACGGTCTCCGACAGCGTCGGGTGGGGGTGTACGGTCAGCCCGAGGTCCGCCGCCTCGCAATCCATCTCGATGGCCAGCGCCACCTCGGAGATCAGGTCGCCGGCGCCGGGTCCCACCACACCGCCACCGAGGACGCGGTGGGTTTCGGGGTCGAAGAGCAGCTTGGTCATCCCCTCGTCGCGCCCCAGGGCGAGCGAGCGGCCGCTGGCGGCCCAGGGGAAGGAGCCCTTCTCGTAGGCGATTCCCTGGGCTTTGGCCTGGGTCTCGGTGAGGCCGACCCAGGCGACCTCGGGATCGGTGTAGGCGACGCTGGGGATCACCCGGGCGTCGAAGGCGCTGGTCTCGCCCGCGATGACCTCGGCGGCGACCCTCCCCTCGTGCATCGCCTTGTGGGCGAGCATCGGTTGGCCGACGATGTCGCCGATGGCGAAGATGTGAGGCACGTTGGTGCGCTGCTGCCGGTCGACGGGCAGGAAGCCTCTGTCCGTGACCAGAAGCCCAG
>JAGQSE010000566.1 GCA_020439725.1 Acidobacteriota bacterium | reverse complement strand
GCGAGGTCGAGCAGGCGGTCTGGACGTTGATGCTGGGGCCCTGGAGATCGAGCTTGTAGGACACCCGCGTCGGCAGGAAGTCCTTGTCGTTGGCCAGGGTGAGCTGGTAGTCGCCCACCGCCGCCACCAGCTCCGGATGGGTCGCCAGGTGCCGGCTCCAGTAGGTGCTTTGGGTGAGCCCCGCGAAGACCCCGACCCGGCCGGCGCCGGGACCGGGCTCGCAGCCGCCGTCCTCGAGGGCGTGCCAGGCGCATTCGAGGAAGAGCCGCTGCTGAGGATCGAGGATCTCTGCCTCGCGAGGGCTGAAGCCGAAGAAGCCGGCGTCGAAGTCCTCGACCCCGTCGAGCACCGCTGCCGCCGGGACGTAGTCGGGGCGGCGCCGCTCCTCGGCGGGCACTCCGCTGGCGGCGAGCTCCTCGTCGGAGAAGAAGGACACCGCTTCGTCGCCGGCGCACAGGTGGTCCCAGAAATCGTCGAGGCTGGTCGCCCCCGGGAAGCGGCCGGCGATGCCGATGATGGCGATGGGTTCGCTCGGGGCGAGCCCGGCGCCTCGCGGCTCCCCCGCCACGACGCCCTCCTCGGCCGCCGGAGCGAGGTGCTCGGCGAGGCTCCGCACCGTCGGGAAGTGGAAGACGTCGACCGCCTTCAGGGGCCGACGGAGGGAGGCTTCGAGCCGGTCGACGACCTCGCCGACCAGCAGCGAGTGGCCACCCAGGTCGAAGAAGCTGGTGTCCGGGTCGACGCTCTCGAGCCCCAGGACCTCGGCCCAGACGCGGGCGATCTCGTCCCGCGTCCGGCGCTGATCGGCGGTCGTCGCGGCCGGGGCGACGCTCGCAGCCGTGACCGCCACCGGTCCCGATCCCGGAGCCGGCGTGGCGCGGACCAGCGCCTCGCGGTCGATCTTGCCGTTGGGGTTGGTGGGCAGGCTCTCGAGGAGCACCAGCTGCGCCGGCACCATGTACTCCGGCAGCCGATCGCGGAGCGCCGCGCGGAGCGTTTCGAGGCTCGGCGCCGCCCCCGGCTTGGCCACCGCGTAGGCCACCAGGCGCTCGCCACCGGTCCCGGGCACCGCGCAGACCGCCGCCTCGGCCACCTCGGGCAAGCGCGCCAGCGCCGTCTCGATCTCCCCGAGCTCGACGCGGAAGCCGCGGATCTGGACCTGCTGGTCGATGCGGACGGAGTTGCGGGCGGCAAAGCAGTTCGCGCTGGCCGACATGGTGCGGGACCGGCTGGCCGGGGAAGGAGTTGAGTTGCAGGACGGCCCGGAGGGGACGAAATGGGTGGTGGGGTAGGAGCGCGGACACCGTGGGGCACAGAACCTGTCGTGGGACGGGCGGATGAGAACACAACCGATTCGGTGACTGACACGGTGAGCGGTTTGCTGATCACAAACGCTTTCACCCACGGCGTCTCGCGGAACCGGGGAGGGGAGAACCGGTAGTCTTGCCGGCGCTAGACGGTCAGTGCGCCGGCGAGGAGATCATCGAACCGGTCGACGGATTCGTCGTCGTCGGCGATACCGCGGAGGCGGTCGGGCTCGGTGAGGTAGCGGTTGGTGTAGAGGCGGGCGACGAGGGACTTGCGAGTGGTGCCATACTCCTGGCGCTCCCAGGCGGCCTGTTCGAGGAGAAGGGCGGCAGCATAAACCTCGGCCATGAACTGGGCGAGGGGGAAAAGCCTGGCTTCGGCCTTCGGGCGGTCGAGCTGCTTCCAGGCTTCGATTGTGTCGGCGAGGTCTTCGGTGCGGCGAGCGACGGCCTGGGCAGTGGCATCGGGTTCACCGGCATTTGCGAGCGCCTCGCGGATGCGGGCGAGGAAGGGTTTGTCTGCGTTTTCGCGCTCAATGGCCCGGCGGACATCAAGGCAGATGATGTTGTCGGGGCCCTCCCAGACGGTGTTGACCTGGGCGTCCCGGTAGATCCGGGCGACGGGCCAGTCCTCGATGTAGCCATTGCCGCCGTGCACCTCGACGGCGTCGCTGGCCATGCTGATACCGAGCCGAGCGGCCTTGATCTTGGCGACCGGGGGACCGAGTCGGAAGGGCCGCGTGTTGTGGAAACCTCGCAGGGCATTCGGCACGCCATAACCGTCGAAGACGAGGGCCTGTGTGGCTTCGAGGTCGACGAGCATTTCAGCAAGTTTGCGGCGCATGAGGGGATGCTCGATGAGCGGGCGGCCCCAGGACTGGCGGGTTCGGGCGTACAGGACGGATTCGACGAAGGCACGGCGGGCACAGCCGAGCCCCATCATGGCGACACCAAGGCGGGCGATGTTTGTCTGCTCCATCATCCGGCTGACGCCCTTGCCATCACCGGTGCCGCCGCCGCTCCCACTGAGGATGAAGGCTTCGGCATCGACGAACTCGACCTCGGCAGAGGCGACGGCCTTCGTACCGAGCTTGTCCTTGAGGCGGCGGATGCGAACGCCGTTGCGGCTGCCATTGCGACGGTTCTTGAGGACAAGGAAGTTCTCGACGCCGTGGATGTCGTCGGCGCC
>JAGQSE010000565.1:9839-11187 GCA_020439725.1 Acidobacteriota bacterium | reverse complement strand
CGGCCCCCAACCGGAAGCGGCGCAGCCAGCGGTCGGCGAGGAAGCAGCGGAGCAGCGCCTCGTGGGTCTCGCGATCGGCGCCGCGCTTGACCGCCGCGGCGAGCCGGCGCAGCGCCTCGGGGGCGATCCACCCCGACAGCGGCGAGTCGTCGGTGACGAAGGCCTGGAGTCTTGCGGCCAGGGCTCCGGCGAGCCAGCGCTCCTGGGGTGTCTCGAAACCCAGCTTGAGCCGGCGGTGCCGGACCTCGTCGGGCAGCACACCGGCGAGACCGCGGCGGAGCGGCATCTTGGTCCAGCCGGACCGGTAGAGCGTCCGTGGGGTCATCCTCAGGCACAGCTCGATGAGCCGATGGTCGAGAAATGGGTAGCGCCCCTCCACCGAGAACGCCATGAAGTTGCGATCGTCCCACTTCAGGAGCCGCGGCAGGTAGAGCCGACGGATCTCGAACAGCCGGCGGCTGCGTTCGGAGAGTCCCATCAAGCCGTCGGTGAGGCTGCCGCGGCCGGTGGTGGCGCGCCGGCGGTGGAGGTAGCGCCGGCCGAGGACCGGCAGCTGGCGCAGGAGCTCGCGGTTGCCTCCCGGCGCGAGCGCGCCGAGCAGGTGCCCGAGGAGCGCCAGCCCGTGTCCGCCCCGGGCCAGCTGCCGTAGATACATCAGGTAGGACTGCCAGTAGCCACCGAGGACCTCGTCGCCGCCCTGGCCGTTGAGCACCACCGGCACACCGTGGGCGCGGGTCAGCCGTGCGACGCAATAGCCTGCGTACTGCGACAACGAGCCGACGGGCTCGTCGTGGCTCCACACGAAGTCGTCGAGCTCGGCGAGGAGGGTCTCGGCCCGGGGCTCGACGAAATGGCTGTCGAGACCGAGGGCGGCAGCGGTGCGCTCGACCTGGGCGCCCTCGTCGATGGTGGTGCCCGGAAAGCGTGCGGTGAAGGTCAGGAGACGCGCGCCGCTGGCCGGAGCTCCCTCCTCGATGAGCGCGGCGACGGAGCTGCTGTCGAGACCGCCGGAGAGCGCACAGCCCACCGGCACGTCGCTCCTGAGGTGCAGGGTCACCGCGTCGCGGAGCGCTCGGGCGAACGCCTCCGCGGCCTCCTCCGGGTCGTCGATGGGGAGGCTCGAATCGCGTTCCGGATGCCAATAGGCGACCGGCGCGCCGATCTCGAGGGTGTCGAGACGGATCTCGATCCAGGTGCCCGCGGGGACCGGCTCGACCTGCGCGAAAAAGCAGCGGTCGGGGTCCTCGTAGCCGGTGGCCAGGTACTCGCCGAGGGCCTCGCCATCCGCCGCCAGGGTGACGGCGGGGAGCGCGGTGAGCTGTTTGAGCTCGGAGACCACGGCGACCCC
>JAGQSE010000565.1:5257-9765 GCA_020439725.1 Acidobacteriota bacterium | reverse complement strand
GCGGCAGATCGACCAGCAGTAGCGCCCACATGCCGCAGAAGCGGTCGAAGCAGGCCTCCCCCCACTCCCTCCAGGCGGCCAGGATCACCTCGGTGTCGCCGGTGGTGTGAAAGCGATGGCCGGCGGCCTCGAGCTCGGCGCGGAGCTCGAGGTAGTTGTAGACCTCGCCGTTGTAGACCAGCCAGCGCCCCGCGCCGTCGGTCATGGGCTGGAGGGCCGCCTCCGACAGGTCGAGGATCTTGAGCCGCCGGTGACCGAGGGCGACGCGCCACGGACCCTCGGGACCGACCTCGCACGGCTTGTCCCCTTCGAGACCGAAGAAGGCGCGTCCGAAGCCGTCGGGGCCGCGGTGGCGCACCAGGTCGGTCATGGCGTCGAGGTCCGCCGCCGTCATGGCGCCGCCCGCGGCGCGGATCAGTCCGGTCAGGCCGCACACGAGCGGCGGTCCTCGCTCAGGGCGCCTTCGACACCAGCCAATCCCCCAGCTGGAGGTGCTCGAGGCCCGAGTCGGCGAAGACCTGGAGCGCGTCGGCAGCGGATTGGACGATGGGGAAGCCGTGGAGGTTGAAGGAGGTGTTGAGCACGACACCGCGCCCGGTCCTCCGGGCGAAGGCTTCGACGATGGCGTGCATCGCCGGGTTCTGCTCGCGGCGCAGGATCTGGGCGCGGCAGGTCAGGTCGGCGTTGTGCACCGCGGCGATCATCTCGCCGTGGTTGGCGCGGGTATCGAAGGTCATCATCATGTAGGGGCTGCGAAGCCCCTTGGGGTTCTCGATGTACTCGTGCTGCCGCTCGTCGAGGATCATCGGCGCGAAAGGCATCCAGAAGTCACGCTTCTTGATCATCTGGTTGATCACCCGCACGACGTCCTGCTGGCTCGGGTCGGCGAGGATCGAGCGGTTGCCCAGCGCCCGCGCGCCGAACTCCATGCGCCCGGCGCAGCGCGCCACCGGCTTGCCCGCGGCGAGGAGCTCCGCCACCGCCTCGGCCATGTCTTCGGGTTTCTCGTGGGGGAAGCCCGAAGCGGCGAGGGCGGTCTCGATCTCTTCGGCGCCGGGCTCGCCGCCGAGGTAGAAGTGTGCCAAGCGTTCGGGCTCGCCGCCCAGCTTCGCCGCCTCGAGGTAGCAGGCCCCCAGCGGCAGCGTTTCGTCACCGCAGGAAGGGAATGCCTCGAAGCTCTCCACCTCTGGCAGGGCGGCGATCTGCTGGTTGGCCTTGACGTTCATGAAGACCCCGCCGGCGGCGAGGAGCCGGGAGCAGCCGGTGGCGCGGACGGCGGCGGCGGCCCAGCGGGTCAACAGGTCCTCGGTGAAGAGCTGGAGACCGCCGCAGACATGGTCGAAGCGCATCCCCGCCAGGTCCCGCGCCATCCGCCGGCCCAGGTCGTTGGTGCGCAGCAGGGTGTGACGGCGCAGGGTGAGACCGTCGTCGGCCAGATCGAGATAGCCGCGGAAGATCTCGGCGACCTTGCGGCTCGCCGCCTCGTAGGCGTAGGGCGCCATGCCCATCAGCTTGTACTCGTGCTCGAGGGGTACGAAGCCGAGGTTGAAGGTGATCCACGAGTAGATCGTCCCCAGCGAGTTGGCCCACGGGGTGGCGGCGACCAGCCGGTCTTCGCCGCCGCCCATGACCCGCACCGTGGCGCACAGCCCGTCGCCATCGCCGTCGCAGGTCAGCACCAGGTAGCGTTCGTCGGGGTTCCGGCGCAGACCGTAGTAGGCGGTGGCGGCATGACTGTGGTGGTGGTCGTGGTGGACCAGGGGGACGGCGCCCAGACCGACGTCCTGGAGCCGCCGCTGGAGAGCCCGCTGGCCGTAACGTGGCAGTACGGCCAGGGCGGCGGGCATCACCAGCCGCTGGCGGAGGCGGCCGCCGAGGGTCCCTTGCCGGCGGTAGGCGGTGAGCACGTCCTCGCGGCTGCGATAGTCGCTGAACACCTGGCGGCTGCCATAGACCACGGCGGCGAGGTCCGCCGGTCGAGCCCCGACGCGCTCGAGACAGGCGCGGATCGCCAGGCGTGGGAAACCCCAATAGTTCTTCTCGCGCCGCGGCCGCTCCTCCTGCACCGCGAAGAGCGGTCCCGAGGCGTCGGCGATGGCGGCGCTGGCGTTGTGACCGGCGTGGATGCCGAGGACGTAGCGTGCGGTCATGGGCGGTCAGCGGTCTCCTGCGGGGGGGCGGATGACGCGTCGGCTACGAGGGTTTCGAGCTCTTCGACGAGCGTGCCGGCGAAGGCCTCGATCGTCGAGCGGCGGGCCGTTTCGAGCCCCGCCCCGGCGAGGCGCCGACGAAGCTCCGGATCCCTTGCCAAGCGGATCAGCGTCTCGGCCAGGGCGGCGGCGTCCCCCGGGGGGAAGAGCAGCCCGTCGACTCCGTCGGTGACCGAGCTCGGGATCCCCCCGACCCGTGACGCGACCACCGGGCAACCGAACGCGCGAGCCTCGACGAGCACCCGCGGGGTGCCCTCGCTGCGGCTTGGCAGCACCAGGACGTCGGCATCGGCGAAGCGGCGGAAGAGATCGGGGCCGAAACCCAGGGCGCCGGCCAACCGGACCTTGCCTTCATCCTCGAGGGAACCGAGCCCGTCGGCGAGCAGGCGGTCGACGCCGCTGCCTTTATAGTCGATCCCTCCGACGATTTCCATCTCCGCCTCGGGGACCTTGGCGAGCAGCGCGCGGAAGGCCTCGAGCAGCACGTCGAAACCCTTCTCGTGGCGCAGATAGCCGACGAAGAGCACGCGGAAGGGGGCGTCGGCGGGGCGCTGGCGGACCACCGAGCCGATCTCCCCGGCCATCAGCGTCGACGACACCAGCCAGCGGCCCGGCGGCTCGCCATAGTGCCGCCAGAGCGCTTCACCGTTGCTGACCAACCGGGTGTGGGGCCGGTGGATCAGGTGGCGTTGCAGGCGGTCGATGCCATGGGCCATGGCGAGGGCGACGGGACGCCTCGCCCCGCCATAGAACTTCGAGGTCCGGGTCTGGGTCAGGACGTCGGCGCACAGATGGTAAAGCCGGGGCTTCGTCGCGCCGACGAGGGCCGGCGTGGCGGCGAAGGGGAGCTGAACCACCACCGCGTCGGAGCGCTCCTCGAGGGATCGGATCACCCGCCGGCAGGACCACGAGCGCGGGAGACCCCCGCGTAGGCTGGGGAGGAAGGGGAGCGGCAGGAACTCTGCCGCTGACAGCTCGAGGCGATGGTCGAAGAGCCGGGGCCGCTCCGGCGCCGAGCTCAGCGCCACCGTCAGCTGTGGCACCCGCCGTCCCAGCTCGTCGATCAGCCTCCCGAGCCCGGCGTCGGTCCACAGCCCGTCGCCGACATGGGCGGAGCGGGCGCTGACGAAGCCCAGGCGGAAGCTCGGCGGTAGCAGGGTGGTGCCTCGCGGTTCTCAGCCCGCCGAGCCGCCGGCGGCTCGGGGCAGCGCCACCCTCTCCGGCGGCATGCGGAGGCGCGGCGTTTCTTGGGCGGCCTGCAAGGGCGGTCTCGAGGTCAGCAGACCATAGGTCGACGCCAGGCCGAAGACGATGGCTGGGCAGAACAGGATCTCGTCGCTGGTCAACGAGCGGAGTGCGATGGCTGCGACGATGATCGGCAGCGCACGGGTCAGCTCGGGCCGCGCCGCGAACCAGCCGGCACGCCTGCTCCCCCGCCAGCGCCGGTAGAGGATCAGGATACAGAGGAGAAAGGGGACCGTACCCAGCATGCCGGTACCGCCCAGGAGGTCGATGATCAGATTGTGGGTCGACGTGGCGTTGCGGAACAGGTCTTGTCCGAGCTCGAATGGCAAGTCCGCCTGGGACACGCCGACGAGCGGATGGTCGAAGAAGACCTGGAGACCGTCGCTGATCAGGTTGCCGCGCAGCGAGTCCGAGGAGGTGCCATAGCGCAGGTCCTCGATGCGGGAGCCGATCTTCTCTTCGAAGCCCAAGCGCTCGATGGCCAGCTGGAGGGCCACCATGGCGATGAGCAGACCGACGATCACCCGCAGGTTGAGCCGGGTGGCGAAGACCATGAGGAAGGTCGCGGCGACGAGCATCCAGCCCGAGCGGCTGAGGCTGAGCACCTGCGGCACGATGAGCGAGATCACCGCCACGAGCATCAACAGCTTCGCTCGGCGGCTGGTGCGGTGGGAGCTGAACAGCAGCAGGGCGAGCGCCAGCGGCGCCAAGGTCCACAGCGAGAAGACGTTGCGCGAGCCTACGCCAGGCAGCACCTCGACATAGTAGGTGGGCTCGAGCCGGTAGATGTAAAGCCCGCGGAGCGCGATGAGGGCGACCCCCAGGATCAGCCCGTAGGAGGCCAGGACGAAGTCGCGGACCGTGAGGATCAGCCGTTCGACGACGAAGAAGGTCACGCCTACCGTCGCCCACTTGACGTAAAGCTGGAACGCCGCTTCGAGGTGATCGGCGGCGAGGGTCGAGACCAGCAGGCTGATGAGGAAAGCGACCCCCGCGCCGCCGAGCCCCCGGTTCAAGAGCTGCCGGTTGCGGGCCCCCAGGGCCACCGGCAGC
>JAGQSE010000565.1:0-5059 GCA_020439725.1 Acidobacteriota bacterium | reverse complement strand
CCTCGGGTGCTGTCGGGTCGAGTAGCGAGACAAAATAGCTGCGCTTCTTACCCGGGGGCGGAGTGATGCTCTCGAGGATCCGGCAGCGGACCTCGAAACCCGGTCCCAGAGCCTCCCGTCCGACCTCCTCGATGCTCTGCGCCAAGCCTGCTTCGTAGCCGGTGCCGGGGACGATCCGCACCTCGACCTCGCCTACGGTCTCCTGCACCGCGAGATAGCGCTCGAGACCCCGGCCTCCGGTCGCCTGCTTGACGATGAAATGGAGGATGCCCGCATTGACCCGTCTACCGCCGCGCCCCTCGATGCGCTCGAACACCCGACCCTCGAGGCGCTCGAGGAGGGAGGTTCCGGGGTTCCTGCCGCACCGGCAGGATGCGGTTAACGGGACCCCCAGGTCGCCGACATCGAGGCGCAGGAGCGGCATCCCGCGGGACTCGAGGGCAGTGAGCAGGATGCGCCCGGCGGAGCCTTCGGGGGCCGGGCGGCCGGTGTCGTCGACCACCTCGAGCAAGACGTTCTCATGGGAGACGTGGCGCCGGCCTTCGGGACAGGTGTAGGCCATGGCGCCGATCTCGACGCAACCGTACTCGTCGAGCACCGGTAAGGGGCCGAAAGTTCGACGGAAGGACTCGCGGTGGAGCTCGAGGAGCATCTCCGATTGGCTGTGGATCAGACGCACCCCGGCGTCCGCCAGAGACCGCCCGGTGGCCTCACAGTGCAGACAGAGCTCGTGGAGGACGCTCGGATAGGCCGTGATGAAGGCCGGCCGGTAGCGGGTGATGAAGCGGGCGAGGCCCTCGAGCCGTTCCGGGTCGAGACGATGGAATTCGAAGAGCCGGCGACCGGTAGCCAGGTCGATGAGCCGATGGCGCCATGCTCTGGGCCCGGCATGGGGCGCGCTGACGATCATCACGCGGCGCTCGTAGGGCTCGACACCGTACCAGCGAAAGGCGCGGCGCTGGATCGCCCGCGTCCAGGCGGCGGCATGTAGGTCCTGGTGGATGGTGACCGGCTGGCCGCTGGAACCGCTGGTACTGCTGACGATCATCCGGCCGGAACCTTCGGCTATGAGCCCCGAGCCGCCTTCGCGGAGCTCCGCCTTGGTGAGCGGTGGCAGTGCGCTGAGACTCGCCTCGCCGCTTTCCAGATCGGACCTCCGGATGCCGGCTGCCTCGAAGCGAGAGCGGTAGAAGGGTACCCGGTCCCAACAATGGAAGAGCAGCACCCGAAGCCGCTCCTCCTGGTACCGCACCACCGCCTCGCGGCTCCACCACTGACTGGCTTCGAGGAAGGGAAGGTACCGCGCGGTACCTCGCCCGTAAAGCGCGTCAAGCCGTTGGCCGGCGAAAAGAGCCCAGCGCCCACGAAGGTCCCGCGGCCGGAGGGTCGGGGGGAGGGTGGACCGGTCGGCGGCAGTGGTCGGGTTCAACGGCTCAAGACCTCGCGGTAGAGGGTCTCGATCCGGTCGGCGGTGACGTCGAGCGAGAAGCGCTCGGCGACCCGTTGGTGACCTGCGGTTCCGAGGCTCTGGCGGAGCATGGGGTCGCGTACCAGCGCCAGGACCGGCCGCGTCCAGGCCTCGGGGTCGTCGCCGGCAACCGTGAAACCGGTGACGCCGTCTTCGACGATCTCGCCGACCCCACCGGTGGCAGCGCCGACAACGGGTTTGCCCGCAGCCATGGCTTCGACCGCGACGCGGCCGAAGCTTTCACGCTCCGAGGGGTGGACCAGGACGTCGATGGCACTCATCACGGCGGGAACATCCGACAAGGCACCGGTGCGGAGCAGGCGGTCGCCCAGGCCCAGGCGCTGCGCCAGCTGGCTCAGGTCCCGAGCATACTCCAGCTTCGTTCGGTAGCCGCCGTCGCGCTCCGGGTCGGCACCGACCACCACGAAACGCACATTGGGCTCGGTCTCGAGGACCTTCGCCGCAAGCCGCACGAAGACGTCGTGGCGCTTCATCCGAGAAGTCAGGTGGGCCACCATGCCCACCACCACCTGGTCGTGGCCCTCGCACCACGAGCGGCGGAGCTCGGCAGCCGCCGACGAAGGGACGAAGTCTTGGAGCCGAACTCCGTTGTAGACGACCTGCACCGCCGAGGCTAGACCGGTGCGCGCGAACAACCGGCGGGTCTCCTGCGAGTTGGCGACCACGGCGTCCGCAAGCGAGACGAAGGTACGCGCCAGCAAGGGCTCTGTGAGCCAGAAACGGAACAGCTGGCCGTTGCCCATCTGCTCGCGCAGGTGCCAGACGTGGGGTACCCGTGCCCGGCGCGCGGCGAGGGCCGGATCGAGGGTGAGCGAGGTGTTGGTGTGGACCAGGTCGATGCCGAGCTCTCCGATCAGCCTGCGGACTCGATGAACGGTGCGGGCGTGAAAGCCGCTCTGGAGCGAGCGCCAGCCCCAGTGGAGGAGCCGCCGAAGAGGCCGTGCGCGGTAATTGCGGTTCCACCATGGGAGCGGCACCATATGGATCGAGAGCGTGTGTCGGCGGAGCCGATCGAGGTCCGGGCCCTCGCCGGTGGGGGGGAGGACGGCGCAGAATTCCCAGCCTCGTGGCGCCAGCGCTTCGATCAGGTCGAGGGCGCTGCGCGTAGCGCCGCCGGAGGCCGAGTTGAGGACGAACAAGACCCGGGCCATGGACTCCTCAGCCTGCGTCGGCGCGCAGCCGGCGTTCCTGACGGCGGCGGTAGAGCCAGCGGGCCAGACCCTTGCCAACGGGGCCGAGGAGCACCAGCCCGGCGAGGGCCCAGGTCTTGGGCTCGGTGAAGGCGAGCCCAGGATAGGTGCCAAAGCCGAAGGCGAGGCAGCGAAAGCCGCGGGAGCCGTTGCCCGCCGCCAGCGCCTGGAGCCCGCGCTCCATCACCGCCTTCTCGATGAACACCTGCTCGAGCTCACGGCGCTCGACGCCGATGCGCTCGAGCACCGCCCCCGGGAACTCGACGGTGTGCATGTAGGCGTCGACCTGGTAGGTCAGCGCCCCGGCCTTGGCCTCCTGGGCCAGCTGGTTGTGGTTGTGGACGCGGTAGGCGAACAGCCGCCGAGGCACGTAGTGGAGCTCGGCGCCGGCGGAGAGCAGCTTGTTCAAGAAGTGGCTGTCGGGCCAGATGCGATAGGGGTTGTGATAGCCCTCGACCCGCTGGTAGAGGCTCCGCGAGTAGCAGGTGGCCAGGAACGCGGCGGGGGTGTTCTTGGCGCGCAGGGCGGCCGCCAGCGCGACGTCGCCGGCATGCGATTCGACATCCAGGTCGTCCCAGGGGACGCGATCCGCGGCGGCGGGATCGAGCTCCTGGTAGAACAGCTCTCCGGGCGGCCGCCACGAGACCCCGGTCACCTCTCCCGCCGAGTCGATGACGTCGAGGGCGCTGGTCAGAACCGCGTCCTCGGAGCGTTCGCCGAGCCCTTCGAGGACGCGGGCGTAGGTCTCGAGGGCGTCGGGACGCATCAGGTCGTCGGAGGACAAGAGGATCAGGAAATCGCCGGTGGCGCTCTCGGTGGCGCGGTCGAGGTTGGGCGAGAAGCCGATGTTGTAGCGGTTCTCGATCAGCCGGATCCGCGGGTCGTCGTAGCCGCGGACCGCCGCCACCGAGCCGTCGGTCGAAGCGTTGTCGGCGACGACGATCTCGAAGTGCGGATAGGTCTGGGCGAGGACGCTGTCGATGGTCTGCCCCAGATAGCGCTCGTAGTTGTAGTTGGGGATGCACACCGAGAAGGTCAGCGGACGGCTGCCGGAGGGGCTCGCGGCGGTCGTCATGACGTCGCCTCCCCGCCGGCCCGGGGCACCGCTTCGAGACGCCGGCCGGAAACTCCGGCGCAGGCGGTGAAGGCCTCGGGTACGAAGTCGGGCTTGGGTCGCTGGCTGGTGATCTCGAGATCGCCATAACCCGCCTCACGAAACCAGCCGGCGAGCTCCTCGTCGGTGTGGCGATGGATGAACCGCGGCGTAAAGCGGTCGCGGGCCGCGTGGAGCGCATCGCTGAAGCCGTAGTAAGCCTGCCCCTCGGCACCGCCGCGCAGCTTGCGCAGCGCCTGAAAGCCCATGTAGAGGGGCACCAGCGGCAAGATGGCAACGGTCTGGAGCGGCCCCGGGAGACGCCAGAGAACCGGCCGGGTGGCCTTCTCGAGACCCATCAGAAGACGCCGGACCGGGGTACGTTCCTCGTCCCACGGGCTGTAGACCCAGACGTAGAGCCGCCCGCCGCTGGCGGGCATCCTTGCCACCGACCGCACCCCGTCCACGGTCGAATAGGTATGGTGCAGCACGCCAAAGCTGTAGACGAAGTCGAAGCTGGCGGGCTCGAGGGGTAGCGCGTAGGCCGAAGCCTGGACGACGTGGAGGAAGGGGTTGTCGCCAAAGCTCTTGGCGGCGGCGTCGACCGCGTGGCTCAGGTCGACTCCGACCACTTCGGCACCCTCGGTACGGCTCAGGTGGTCGGCGGTGGCGCCGACGCCGATGCCGACCTCGAGCACCCGCCGGCCGCGGATCGGGTGGTCGTCGACTCCCAGCGTCCAGCGCATGCAGCGGAACCACTCCTCGGGGCGCAGGTTCCAGTAGGAGCGGCCGTCCCACTCGTAGCCCAGCCACTCGGCGGAGAACGAACGCAGCACGTCCTCCTCGCCCGGGACTCCCTCGCCGTCGGGGAGCCGGAAGCCTTCGAGCTCGGTGTCGAGACGCCGCCGGTGCTCGGTGGCGAAGGCCCTGGCGACGGCGGTGGGAAAGACCAGGAGGCGGGGGACGCCGTGGTGGATCGGGAAGACGACGCCGCTCCGCCGGTTGAGCAGCACACCGGTGACGATGTCCTCCTCGAGCTCGGTGGCGATCTCGGTCTCGGCGATGCCGAGGCTTAGAGCCGTCGCGCGTTCCTCGTCCGAGAGCGGCCGTGGCCGGCTCTCCCAGACGACGAGCTCGAGCTCCCCACCGTCGTCGGGCGCCGCAAGAAAGCGCATCAGACGGCGTCTCACGACCTGCTCCCAACGGCGTCCGGGTGATGCGCGAGGAAGTGCGCCAGGTCCTCGGGGGTGCCCATCACCCACACCTCGGAGGCGACGTCGACCCGTA
>JAGQSE010000564.1:8568-20352 GCA_020439725.1 Acidobacteriota bacterium | reverse complement strand
AGAAGGACGGGCCGATGCTGGTGGTCTCGGACCGCATCGACAGCATCCACGAAGCGTTGGCCGCCGAGGGTTACGAGGATCAATTCCACCCCTCTTACACGCGCATGGTGCCGGCGCACCACGTGACCACGCTGCGGCTCATCGGCTGCCCGGACCCCAACCCGGAGCACCGGCGCTTCTTCGACCCGCCGGCGGCGGTGCTCCCCGGCGATCTCGACCTGATCGGCGAGCGCTATGTCGAGGCTCTGGTCACCGAGGTCCGTAGCTGGCTCGAGAGCGTGCCCGCCGACGAGCCGCTGGGTGTGCTGTTCTCGGGCGGTGCGGACAGCGGGGCGGTGCTCCTGACGATCTACCACCAGCTCCTTGCCCTCGGGCAAAGCCCGTCGCGGCTCAAGGCTTTCACGCTGGCGGTGGCGGGTGGCGGCGACGATCTCGAGCAGGCGCGCGAGTTCCTCCGCCGCGTCGACCTCGAGATGCTCGGCGAGGTCATCGAAGCGCCCGCCGACGCCCTCGACCCGCTCTGGGCCGTCGAGGTCATCGAGGACTACAAGCCCCTCGACGTCGAGTGCGCGGCGGCGGTGCTGGCTGCGCTCGAGGGGATCCGGCGGCGCTACCCGTCGTGGCGGCTGCTGGCGGACGGCGACGGCGGCGACGAGAACCTCAAGGACTACCCCATCGAGGAGAACCGCGAGCTGACCATCCGCAGCGTCGTGGGCAACTCGATGCTCTACCAGGAGGGCTGGGGGGTCGAGGCGGTCAAGCACTCGCTGACCTACTCGGGAGGCCTGAGCCGCGGCTGTGTCCGCGGTTGGGCCCCGGCCCGCCGGCTGGGCTTCCTCACCTTCAGCCCGCTGACCGCGCCGCGGGTGATCGCGGCGGCGGAGGCGATCCCCTTCGACGAGCTGACCCGGGGCAGTCACGAGCGGCTCTACAGCCTCAAGGGCGAGGTCCTGAGCCGCGGCATCCGGCAGGTCCTGGGGATCGAGATGCCGGTCTTCGAGAAGCGCCGCTTCCAGCATGGTGCGGTGGCGCCGGAGCTGGTCGATGTCCTCCGTGAGACCTCGCCGCACCGCTACCGGCAGCATTACCTGGCGCTCCACCTGCCGCGCTGAGCGGGTCGTGGCGGACTCGCCCAGCGCGCTGTCAGCGACGACGATCCGCGCGCTCCGCGGTGCCAAGCCGGCGGCTGATCCCTGGGCCGAGCCACCCTGGAACCTCGAACGCGAGCGCCGCCTCGCGGGCGGCACCCGGGCCGCGTTGACCGTCTTTCTGACCGGCGCCGAGTGCCCCTACACCTGTGTCTTCTGCGACCTCTGGCAACACACGCTCGACGAAGCGACCCCGCCCGGCGCCCTGCCCGAGCAGCTCCGCCGCGTCCTCGAGCGACAGACCTCGCCCCCCGAACCCGACGCCTGCCTCAAGCTCTACAACGCCTCGAACTTCTTCGAGCCGCGGGCGGTTCCCGAGATCGACGACGAGGCGCTGGCGCGGCTCGCCGAGCCCTTCGACCGGGTCGTCGTCGAGTGCCACCCGAAGCTGGTGGGAGAGCGCTGCCGGCACTTCGCAGAGCGGCTCGCCGGGCGCCAGGACGGGCGGCTCGAGGTGGCGATGGGGTTCGAGAGCGTGCACCCGCGCGCGCTCCCACGCCTCGGCAAGGGAGCCACCCGCGGCGATCTCGAGCGCGCGGCGGGCCGGCTCGAGCGCTTTGGCGTCGGGCTCCGCGCCTTCGTCCTGGTCGGCGCGCCCTACGTCCCCGAGCCCGAGCGCATGCCGTCGGTGCTCGACACGGTGCGCTTCGCCCTCGAGCTCGGAGCGCGGCATGTCTCGCTGATCCCGGTGCGTGGCGGCAATGGCGCCCTCGAGGTGCTGGCGGGGCGCGGGGAGTGGCGGGCACCGACGGTGGGCGAGATCGAGGAAGCCCTCGATCGCTCGCTCGAGCTCGCCGGCGCGGCCGCGGTGGTCGCTGCCGACCCCTGGGACCTCGAACGGCTGGCGACCTGCCCCGAGTGTGCTGGCACCCGTCGCGAGCGCATCGAACGCATCGGTCTCACCGGCAGGACCGAGCCTCGGATCGAGTGTGCCCGGTGCGGCGAAGGCGAGCCGGTGGAGCAACGATGAGTCCACGCTTCGACGTCGCCATCGTCGGCTCGGGCTTTGCCGGCTCGATCCTGGCGCGGGTCTTGGCGCGACGCAGGCTGTCCGTGGTCCTGGTCGAGCGTGGCCGACACCCTCGCTTCGCCCTCGGCGAGTCGTCGACGCCGCTGGCGGCGCTGTCCCTCGAGCGGCTGGCCGCGCGCTGGGACCTCCCCGACCTCCATGCCCTGGCCGCCTGGGGGCGCTGGCAGAAGCGGCTGCCGCAGCTACGGCGGGGCTTGAAGCGCGGCTTCACCTTCTACCGCCACCACCCGGACGCCGAGTTCACCAACACCGCCGCCAACGAGCATCGCCTGCTGGTCGCGGCGAGCCCTGACGACCACGTCGCCGACGCGCACTGGCTCCGCGCCGACGTCGACGCCCACCTGGTGCGCGAGGCGGTGGCGGCCGGAGTCACCTATCGTGACGAGACCGAGCTCGACGGCCTCGAACGGGCAAGCGACGGCTTCCGGCTCGTGGGACGAGACCCGAGAGGTCGGGTCGAGCTGTCGGCTAGCCGCGTCGTCGATGCGAGCGGTGGCCGTGGATTCCTGGCAGGGCACATCGATCTCGGAGAGCGCCAGGTGCCCTTCTCGAGCGGGCTGGTCTACGGCCATTTCACGGGTCTTGCGCCGTTCCCCGAGGTGGCTCGGGCGACGGGGGCGCGGCTCGACCCGGGGCCCTATCCAGACGAGGCCGCGGCGGTGCACCACCTGCTCGACGAGGGCTGGGTCTACGCTCTGCCCTTCGACCGAGAGGGGTCGGGACGGCAGGTGGTGAGTTGTGGTCTGGTGCTCCACGGCGACGAGCTGGCACGGATCTCTGGAGCATCGCCAACGGAGATCTGGCGCGGCGTCCTCGACCGCTATCCGACCTTGGCACGCTGCTTCACGACGGCGGAGCCGGTGCGCGAGCTGGCAACGATTCCTCGCCTCCAGTATCGCCGCTGCACCGCCGCCGGCGAGGGCTTCTTTCTTCTGCCCCACGCCTACGCCTTCTTCGACCCGCTGTTCTCGACGGGCATCGCCTGGAGCCTGCTCGCCGTCGAACGCCTCGCCGACGTCCTGTGCGACGAAGCTCCGACGGAACGGTACGCAGCCCTCCTCGAGACCGAGGCGGACTGGATCGAGGCCTTGATCGGCGCCGCGTATCGCACCTTGAACGACTTCCCGCGCTTCGCCGCGCTCACCTTTCTCTATTTCGCCGCAGCGAGCTTCGCCGAATCCGAGCAGCGCTTGCTTCCCGACCTCCCCAGGCCCCACTGGCGGGGCTTCCTCGGTGCCGGCGACCCGGTCTTGGGGCCTCTCCCCGCCGAGGCCGCAGCCCATCTTGAAACCGGTGAGGACGCGGCGAGCTTCGAGCGCTGGCTCCTCGCCGCCGTGGCACCGCGCGACGTGGCCGGGCTCGGTGACCCGGCGCGACGGAATCTCTACCCCCTCGATCTCGACGTCCTGGTCGAGAGGGCGCAGCTCCTCGGGCTGACGCCGGACCAGGTGCGCACCGCCCTGCCGCGGCTCCGCGGCGTCTAGACCACTCTCGATCTCGGCCGCGTAGCATGCGCCAACCCGCCGCTCGCAATCGCGTGATCCCGAGCGCCGCGCGGGGCCCAGCGGACGCCACCGAGACGTGTCCATCGAGCACCGGGAGCTCACCAAACCGGGTGACCATCAGGTCAGCGGGCTCCTGAGTGTCGGGGATCTTGGGGTCATCGACGGGCTGGTTGGGAAGGAAGCCCGGATGCGAGACCACGGCTCTAGGCTCGACAGGACACACCCCGACCGGGGCGCTCCTCCTCGAGAACGCGGGTCGGTCTGCCTCGGGGCGAGCGCTAGCTGGCTGGTACGGTGCCTTCCGTCAGGGCGAAGTCACGGACCAGGCTCCGGTACCACCGGCCTCGAACCCATCGGAGAAGATCGGGAACGTGCGGAGGACGAAGTCGACCCCACCCGTAATGACGCCAGATCGAATCTCAACAGAATCAACCGGAGGGAATTCGCAGCTTCCGTTTCCGGCCAGGTCCGTGTGACACGGATGATTGTTGTAGTACTCGGTGACATACCCAGGAGCCTCGGCGGAGACACGAATTCGACCCGGAATCTGACCCGCGATGACATATGGACCCGGGCTGCCGAAAGAGCTCGCGAGAATCGCTGGAAAGACCGGCTCGATGGCATTGATCCTGGGACGAAAGTCCGGATCCTTGGCCTCGGAAGTAACCGTACCCGAGATCGCCCCTCCATCCGCGGGGTTGATCGAAACGAGGAAATCGAGTCCTGTAAGCTCCGACTGAGCTTGCACGACTAGAAGAGCTCCCGAAGTGACGTCGCAACCGAAATTCGGGCACTCGACAGCTGGATAAACGACATCTTTGAAGCCACGCATCGCAGCTCCGACATAGTACGTACCCGGAGGCACAGGCTCGAGCTCGACGCGTCTCGGCTGGCCCTGGACGGTCACCAACGAGGGCCGAGGGGACCCGAGGTAGTTTCCTGCGTCATCGAACACCCGAAAATCGGGAAAACCGCCGGCAGGGAAACCGGTCGTTACCTCATCGTAGCGTCCGCTCAGAATACCGCCGACCTGAACCACAAAATCGATCCCCTCGAGGATCGTTCCGGAAGGTACTGACACCACGTTCCCCGTGGTGACGTCGCAGGACAGGTCCGGGTCGATGCACGGAATCATCGAATAGAGCTGCGCTACCGCATAGCTGCCGGAGCCGGCGTCCCTGACCCAGACGTAGAAGCTTCCTCGAAACGGGAACTCGTACGCTCCATTCGAATCCGTCCGGGTGCTGGAGTAGCTGTAGAAAACGCCGGTCGTCCGGGCCACGACCAAGACGTTGGCTACCGGCAGACCGCTGCCCGCGAAGGTCACCGTGCCGCGAAACCCGCTGGTTGCACCCTCGGAACTCTGGTTCGTAGCGGTCTTTGGTACCTCAAGGATTCGCCAGCCGTTGGCCTCCCTATGCACTTCCAGCTCCGTCTCCTGCGCCTCGGCGGCGCTCGGGAGCAGAAACAGGATCATCGCAGCGAGGCAAGCCACCAGCAGCATGCCCGCGCCGGCATGAAAACGGAGCTTGCTGCCATCGGAACGACAGAAACCCTTGGAATGCAGGTTGAGCATGGGCGTCCTTTCGGGAGAGATTTCTCGACGTCCCTCGGAGGCGACTCCGAGCGTCGCTGCCTTGCAGGCTGCGAAGCTCGACGTAGCAGTAGGGATCTCAGGCAGGATAGCCGAAAACCTTGAGCAATGCCCCAATAGCGACACCGCAGAGATTCGTAATGGGGCCATTGTCGCTGGCCACGGGCCTTGCAGCTCAGGACAAGAAGTGGTCGAAGACTTTCGACTCGGCAACCCGGGCGCGAATCGTCTCGTGGTGCCGTGACCAAGCCTGCCACGCGGACTCAGCCCATTCGCGGACCCGGACCTTGTGCGTTTCGAGGTCTCTTGCACCCCTTACGTCGGCAACGGTGACGGGAAACGGATCCGCCGGAGGCGTCAGCCATTCGAAGGTCTGGCCGCTTTCGACGATGGCCTGGATGGCGCGAGGCGCCCGATCGAGCCTGAGGCCGTGCTCGAGGGTCAGGCAGAGGCTCATGAGGTGAACCGTCACCGACTGGTTCGCCTGCTTCGACGGGCGACCGGGGTGCTGGACCGCGTAGGCGTCGACGGTGAAAGGGTGTGCAGCGAAGAAAGCCGGGGCACCGTACTCGCGCTCGAGCACCTCCCCATACGCCGCCCAGCAACCCGGCGAAGACTCCATGTAGCGATGCACCGGCCCCTCGACGTCGGGAAAGTGGGCACCACAGCCGGGGCAGGGGATCGAGCTCATCGAAGGGCTCCCTGCGACCTACAGTGCTCCCATGAACGGGCTTCACGCGGAGCTGAGGGAGATATCATGCTTGGAGGAGGATTCATCTTGGCTCAGCTGACACTAAGCGATCTCGACGAAGACCTGGTACGCAGGCTCGAGCTGCGTGCGGCGCAACACGGGCGCTCCGCAGAGGCCGAGCATCGAGAGATTCTTCGGCAAGCGCTCCGATCCAGCTCCTCGAAGTCGTTCCGAGACTTCCTTCTCTCGATCCCGGCCCTGGGCGAGGACGCCGATTTCGCCCGCGATCGCGATCTCGGGCGCCCCGTCGAGCTATGAGCTTCTTGCTCGATACCAACATCGTCTCCGAGCTTCGCAAAGGCCCCCGCGCCGATCCCGGGGTCCTCGCCTGGGTTTCAAGCGTTCCAGACAGCGACCTGTTGCTCAGCGTTCTGACTTTGGGCGAGATCCGTAAGGGGATCGAAAGGATCCGCCGTCGCGATCCGAGCTAAGCAGACAGACTCGAGGCCTGGCTGAGGGAGCTTCTTGAGAGCTTCAGTGATCGAATCCTACCCATCGATCTGGCCGTCGCGGAGGAATGGGGGCGACTCAGCGTGCCAGATCCTGTGCCCGTGGTCGATGGCCTCCTCGCCGCCACCGCCAGGATCTACGGCCTTGCGTTGGTCACCCGCAATGTACAGGACGTGATCCGAACGGGCGTCGAGTACCTCGACCCGTTTCGGTCCTAGCGGTCTTTCGGGCTCACGCCGCCCCCTTCTCACCCGGCACCACGGGAAACACCTGCCGCCAGGTGCCTGCCTCGAGGATTTGGTGCACGCGAAGGAGCAGGTCGTAGTTGGCTTCTTCGTCGGGCCAGGCGGGGAAGGGGTCCTTGCCACGCTCGAGCCGGCGCTCGTAATCGTGGAGTCGATAGGAATGCTTGGCCACGAGGTCGGCACCTTCGAAGAGCTCGAAGGTGCGTAGGACGTCGCTGCCCTCGAGCCGCGGCTCGTCGTCCTCGAAGTCCGGCGAGTAGACCGACCGGCTGGTCGCTCCGAGAGGGTGGCGGGACGCACCGAGCTGGAGCCGTAGCGCAGCCGGGTCTTCCGGATCGCGATAGAGAGCCACCAGCAAACCGCCCAGGTGGTCGAACGCCCCGTGACAGCGAAGGTCCGGCAGCCAGTAGGGCGGTCCACCCTGGGGATTCCGCGAGCGCTCGACGACGCGCAGCTCACCGCTCCTGGGATCGAGGGTCGCCGCGCGGGAGTGGTCGTGATGGCGGATCAACGAAAGGACCATGCCTCTCCTCCGTGGAGCTTCAGTGGCTCGGTCCCGTCTACCGGGCCGGCCCAAGGCCTCCGCAAGAAGTCTATGCCCGACAACCCGCTTGCTGGAGGCCGTGCTTTCCGTGGTGGCGGCTTGCAGCGTCTTGGGAAAGCCCCTGCCCAGCAGCCGACTTCGCAGATCGTCCATGCTCCAACAGGGACCATGGATCCTCTCCTCGACGGAGAGACCAGCTGCAAAGAAGCCCTCTGAGCCTGTAGCAGATCTTCATCCTCCGACCACGTTTGCACCCGGCGGAAGTTGTTGTCTCAGCTAGCCGCCGGCACAGTCGAAGCAGCGGCGAGCGCTCGGGGCCCGGTGCAGCGGAGGCAACGGGTGGATCGGCGATGACAAGGGCACGTCTGATTGAGTGCCGTGCGGGACAGATCGCGCCGGCGCGCGCCCAGGGCGTCAGCGATTCGACTCGAGAAAGCGGATCACCACCTCCGCAAGATCCTCGCCGCGATCCTCCTGGATGAAGTGACCCGCGCCGCGAAGGGTCGTGTGCGGCTGCCCGGCCGCGCCCGGGATCTTCTTCTGCAGCACCCGGTCGGCACCGCGAAAGATCGGGTCGCGGCTGCCAAAGGCCGTGAGGAAGGGCTTGTCCCAACCCTCGAGGACCTTCCAGGCGGCACGGTTGGCCTCGCTCGCCGGGTCCGTCGGTGTGGTCGGCACCAGCCGGGGAAAGGCCCGTGCACCGGCCTTGAACCGCGCGCTCGGGAACGGCGCCTCGTACCCCGCCCGCGCCGCCGGGGTGAGCGGCTGGGCGCAACCCGCCTGGACGATGCGACCGATCGGGAACCACGGCGACCAGCGCGCGAAGGCCTGCCAGAGCTTGAACGCGGCGGGAACCCGCGTCTCACCGGCGGGCAGGAAGCCGTTGGCCACCACCACCGCGGCGAAGCGGTCCGCGTGCTCGGCCACCAGCCGCAGGCCGAGGAGCGAGCCCCAGTCCTGGCACACCAGCGTCAGATCCGAGAAGTCATGGGCCTCGAGCCACCCTGTCAGCCAGCCGACGTGCCGCGCATAGCTGTAGTCGCCCACCGCCGCGGGCTTGTCCGAGCGCCCGAAGCCGATCAGGTCCGGCGCCAGCACGCGCAGACCCGCCGCCGTCAGCGGCGGGATCATCGTGCGATAGAGGTAGGACCAGGTGGGTTCGCCGTGGAGGAGCAGGACCTGGCGTCCTTCCCGTGGTCCCTCGTCGACGTGATGCATGCGCAGCCCGTCGACCTCGGTGTAGTGGGGCTCGAACGCGTAGCCCTCGAGGCCCGCGAAGCGTTCGTCGGGGGTGCGGAGGATTTCCATGGCGAAACGTTGGCGGCAGGGCTCCGGCTTGTCAAGCCGGCACGTCCGGTCCGTGCTCGACGCCGCTGCTTGCTGCGATGCGCTTCGCTGTAGACTCCCCTCGATTCGACCCCGCCAGAGCTCTACCCACTTCCCCAACCCGTCCATCATCCCCGAGGTCTGCCTTGAGCTCCTCGCCACCGGTTCCCAGGACGATTCTCGGACTCCCCGCACGCCTTCTCCCCTTCTTCGGTTGGCTGCTGGCCTTCTATCTCTTCTGGTCGAGCGCCGTGACCCTCGGCGAGCGCTGGGGCGCGGTGCTGGCGCACTGGCCCATCGCCCTGGCCATGACCTTCGGCTCCTACGTCGCCGGCTCGACGCCGATGGGTGGCGGCACGGTGGGCTTTCCGGTGCTGGTCCTGCTCTTCGACCTACCGGGGTCCTTTGGCCGCAACTTCGCGCTGGCGATCCAGTCCGTCGGCATGGTGTCGGCGAGCTTCTTCATCCTCGCCAACCGGCAGCCCCTGGCGTGGGGGCTCTTGCGGCCGGCCCTTCTCGGCAGTCTCGTCGGGACTCCGCTTGGCGCCGCTTGTCTCGCTCGCTACGTCCCCGATCTGGGCGTCAAGCTGGTCTTCGCCACCGTCTGGGCCAGCTTCGGGCTGCTCCACCTGGTCAAGATGAAGGAGCTGGTGCGCGCCGAGGGCATGGTCGACCGCTCGGCGCGGCAGGAGATGTGGGCCGGGCTGGTGATCGGTGTCAGCGGCGGGCTGGTGGCCTCGGTCACCGGTGTCGGTACCGACATGATCCTCTACGCCACGATGGTGCTGCTCTACCGCGCGGACGCCAAGATCTCGATCCCTTCGTCGGTGGTGCTGATGGCCTTCACCTCGGTGGTGGGGATCAGTGCCAACCTGCTCCTCGCGCGTCTCGCCCCCGAGCACTACGGCATCGACCCGGACCTCTTGCCCAGCTGGCTCGCCGCGGCTCCCATCGTCGCCGTCGGCGCACCCTTCGGCGCCCTCGTGGTCCACCGCGTCGGGCGCACCCCGACCCTGGTCTTCGTCTCGATCCTCTGCCTCCTCCAGTTCTTCTGGACCCTGGCCCACGACCGCGTCACCGGCTGGCCGCTGGCCGGCGCGATCCTTGGTGTGCTGGCCATGAACGGTCTCTTCCACCTGCTCTATCGCTGGGGGCGAGCGCCGGCGCTGACGGCCGGCGGCGTCCCCGCGGCCGAGCGCTAGACTGGTCCGCGCACCCGCTCCGGCCTCGGCACGCGGCCGGAGCGCGAACGACACGCCAAGACAGGAGGCGACGGGATGGCTGGCCGACACGTGATCTTCGGTTGTAACGGCCCCGTGGGGATGAACTTGATGGAGCGCCTGGCGGCGGCCGGCGAGGAGGTCGTCGGTGTCTGCCGCAGCGGCAAGTCGGCGGCGCCGGCCGGGGTCCGAATCGAGGCCGGCGATGTTCGGAACCTGCAGGATGCCCGGAGGATCGCCAAGGGCGCGAAGGTCGTCTACTGCTGCATAGGGATCCCCTACGACACCTGGCAGGACCAGTGGCCCGCCATCGTCGACGGCCTCTTGGCTGCCGCGGAATCCGCCGGTGCCCGGCTGGTCTTTGCCGACAACGTGTACTGCTACGGCCCCCAGCAGCGGCCCTTGAAAGAGGACATGCCGCTCACCGACTATGGCCGCAAGCCGGCGCTGCGCGCTCGGATGGTCCGCACGATGCTCAACGCCCATGCCCAGGATCGAGCGCCGGTGGTGGTGGTCCGCGCCAGCGACTTCTACGGCCCGCGGGTGACCAACGCCGCCCTCGGCGAGATCGTCTTCGGACGCCTCCTCGCGGGCAAGTCCGCACAGATCTTGGGCAAGGCGGACATCCTCCACACCTTCGCCTACGTCCCCGACCTCGGCCGCGCGCTGGTCACGCTGGCCAACGCCGCTGATGACGCCTACGGCCGCGCCTGGCACGTCCCGTCGGCTCCCGCGCTGACCCAGCGAGAGGTCGTCGAGCGCGTCGCCTCGATCCTCGGCGTCCGTCCCAAGATCCAGACCCTTCCTGCCTTCGCTGTTCGAATGGTGGGCCTCGTCAACCCGATCTTGCGCGAGCTATACGAGCTCATGTACCAGTGGCAACGCCCCTTCCTCGTCGACCACTCCGACTTCGCCGCCCGCTTCTGGTCCGACTTCACCCCCCTCGACGAAGGCCTCCGCGCCACCGCCGAGTGGTACCGCAAGCGGAGCGGGTGAGCCGACAACGCACCAACGCCCCCCTCCCGATCCGCTCGGGCTGCTGGGGGGCGGTGGTGGTGCACGGCTCATCCGCCGTGCGCGGAAGGGGCCTCAGGTCCGCGGCGGGAAGACGCCCTGGAGTGCGATGCAGAAGTAGAAGGTGAGGTAGGGCATCATGTTGTTGTGCGGCTGGTCGCCGCCGGCGGGGGTCAGGGCGTTGGCGTTGAGCGCGGTCGACGGCGAGGGGGTCGCGTAGGCGCCGATGCCGCCGGTGCCGGTGGCGAAGAGCTGGCCGGCGGGGCTGATCTCGATCGCGTCGCCCTGCGACGCTTGCACGTTGTGGCTGTGCGACGGGATCTCGGACTCGAGGAGGCTCACGGTGTCGCTGCCGCCGGTCTCGCCGAGGTCGTGGAGCGACAACCCCGGTCCCTGCCCCGGCTGCATCGCCGCGCGGCCCTGGAGGTCGGGCAGCGCGAAGTTCGACTTGCCGTTGCCGCCATAGGTGGTCCCGAGGAGCGAGAAGAGCGCCGTGTTTTGCGACAGCGGCAGGAGCTGACCGTCACACCACGCCCAGCCCTTGGGTGGGAAGTTGAAAGGAAAGACCCGGATCTCTGCGACGAAGGGATCTGCCATGGCGCCTCCTCAAGTTGGGCTCGGGAAGATCCCGAAGAGCGAGATGATGAAGTTGATGCAGAGATAGGGCTGGAAGTTCGAGTGCGGCTGGCTGCCCCCGACCGCCGTCACCGACGACGGAGCCAGCGTGGTGAACGGCGCATCGGTGCCATAGGGCGAGGCGGTGGCGGACGCGCTGGTCGCCGGCACCATGTTGGTGGGATTGGCGTCGGCGGCCAGGTTGGTCGTCCCCAGGAAGGCGTGGTTGTGTGACGGGATCTGTTGCACCGTCAGGGTGATTTCCTCGGCTCCGCCGCTCTCCGCCAGGATGAAGCCGTTGCCCTGGTGCACCGCCAACCGGCCGCGCAGATCGGGCAGGCC
>JAGQSE010000564.1:0-8513 GCA_020439725.1 Acidobacteriota bacterium | reverse complement strand
GGTCTCGTTCTCCGAGATCGGCAGGAGCTGGCCTTCGCACAGCTGCCAGCCGGCAGGAGCGAAGTTCCCCGCGAACATCCGGACTTCTCCGACATAGGGTTGTGCCATCGGATGCTCCTCTCAGGTCGGGCTGGGGAAAATGCCCTGCAACGCGATGCAGAAGCTCATGGTGAGGAAGGGCTGCATGTTGAGATGCGGCTGCGAACCGCCGGTATTCGACAACGCGTTCGACGCCATGGCGGTGAGGTTGCTCGCCGCGGCGTAGAGCGCGGCCCCCGACGACTTGGCGAGCGCCAGGTTGTTGGCCGGAGTATTGGTCGTCGCCGTGTTGCTGGTCGCGTTGGCCATGTGCTGGTGCGTCGGCATCTCCGCGATGCTCAGGGTATGGGCCTGCTCACCTCCCCGCTCCCCCAGGGTGTGGCCCTGTCCGACGTGAATCGGCACCCGTGCGCGCAGATCCGGCAGCGCGAAGTTGACGCGCCCGTCCCCCCCAAAAGTCGTTCCCAAGAGCGAAAACAGGCCCTGGTTCTGGTTGATGGGCAACAGCTGCCCATCGCACAGGGCCCACCCCTTGGGCGGAAAACCAAAGCTCATCATGCGGATCTCGGACAAGAAAGGCTCGGCCATTGATCCCCCTTCCAGTTGCGGGTTGAGGCGAGGCGCGGCGGCTCAGGGGAGCGAGCAGCTGGTGAACCCGGAGGTGCCGGAGATCAGCAGCGTGCCGTTGCCCGCCGGGTTGAGGCAGTTGATGAAGTTCTCGACCGCCGGCGTGCCCGCGGGCACCGCGGTCCCGGGGCACACGAAGGGGGTGGTCGTGCCGCCGCTCAGCGAGTGGAGACCAAAGGTGTTGGTGGTCGACACCGTGCCCTGCTTGCGGATCCCCAGGCCCTGAGTGCCACCGCTGCCGGCGCTGGTATTCCCCGACATGTTGAGACACACGGTCGTGTTGCCCGAGGAGGTCCCCGAGTCGACGCGGATTCCCGGCCGCACGCCGGTGAGCGGCGCGGCGACCTGGTTGTCCAGGATCTTGGCGAGGAGCGTGCCGTTCGAGTTGCGCGCCACCGCCAGGATGCCGTTGCCATCGACCGCGCTGATGACGTTGTTCGAGATCGTGATGCTCAGGCTCGGCGCGTCGGTGATGCCGAAGATGTTGTTGACACCGGCGCCGACACCGTTGGCGGCGAAGATGTTGTTGGGCGCCATGACGTTGTTCGACACCGTCGCCGTCACCGTCGCCGGGCCGAGCGCGTTGACCGAGATCGCGGTACCGGTGACGTTGGCGATGGGGTTCGCCATCGTGCCGTTGCCCGAGATGTTGAAGTTGCCCTGACCGACGCCGCCGACGGTGGCGAGGATGCCCTCGAGCCCGATCTTGTTGGCGGTGCTGGCACCCGCCACCCGGTTGCCGGTGATCGCGATGACGTCGCTGCCGCTCCCCGCCACGCCGAGGGTGCCCGAGGGACCCGCCGCGTTGCCGTTGCCGCCCTGGACCCGGATCGCCGAGCCGCTGGGGAAGTTGGTGATGACGTTGCCCGCGATCGTCGCGCGGGTGACGTTGGCGATGGTGGTCGCCGAGCCGTTGGCGATCACCCGGATCCCCGAGCCGTTCGACGACGCGGCCGAGGTCGAGCTGGTGATCGTGTTGTTCGAGATCGTCGCGTCGGCCAGGGTACCGTCGAAGTTCTGGATGTCGACGCCGTGGTAGTAGGCGTTGGTCAGCGTGTTGTCGGTGATGGTGACGACGCCCGTGAGGTTCCTCTCGGTACCCAGCACCGCGGTGTTGAAGGCGATGTTCGAGTCGCCGACGCCGAGGGCGGTGCCCGAGTTGTCGATCACGCCGTGGGTGAACGAGAAACCCGTCACCGTCGTCCCTTGGACACCGCTGCCAGCCGTGCTCAGGACCTGCATCCAGGCGAGGGACGGCGCCAGGGTGTCGGTCAGCACGATGCCATGACCGGTGGTGTTCTGGACCTTGCCGCCGGTGCCGAGCGCGCCGGCGCCGAGGATGCGCAGGCTGCCGAGGCTGCCGGTGTTGGTCAGCACGATGCCGTTCGCCGGATCCGGTGACGCGTCGGCGTTACCCGACGAGACACGCAGGAAGGTCAGGTTCGAGTTGCCGATCACCGTGTCGATGATCCGGAGGCCCGTTGCGCTGGTCGAATCGACGGTGTTGGTGCCAGTGACGTGGAGCCCCAGCGCGTTGGTGTTGCTGGTCGCGGCGAAGCCTTCCCCGGTGGTGGTCAGGATCCCCATTCCGCCGGTGAAGCGGATCGCGCGCGAGCCGCTGTTGCCATTCACCAGGATGCCCGCACCGGTCTCCGAGATCAGACCCGAGAGGACCAGGTCGTCGCCGGCGTCGTCGCCGGCCCAGCCGGTGATCGAGACCGCGCGGCCGGTGCCGGAGTTGGTGATCGTGCCCGCGTAGCTCACCTGGGCGTTACCGCCGCTGACCTGGAAAGCCGGTCCGGGGGCCCCCGCGGTGGTGGTGATCGCGCTGCCCGAGCCGGCGGTGACCACCGCGTTGCTCGTCCCGTCGGCGACGTTGGTCACCACGAAGCCCGTCGTCGCCGTGTTGGTGCTCTTGACGCTTTGGAGCTGGAGATCGGCGGTCAGACCGGAGAGGTCGACGGCGGGTCCGCCGATGGCCTCGACGATGCCGACGCCGGCACCGACGGTCATCCGCAAGCCGGTCCCGGCGCCGACGTTGACCGCACCGCCGCCGGTGACGCGCAGACCCGCACCACCGTCGGCGAAGACGTCGAGGTCGGTGAAGGCCAGGTCGCCGCTGACACCGGTGAGCACGACCCCCGAGCCACCGACGCCGTCCCCGGGAACGCCGACCGCCGTGTTGCCCGCGGGCACGGTCTGGTAGGCGCCACCGGGAGTCTGGTCGAAGCGCGCGGTGGTCACCGTGATGCCCGGGCCGGTGGTGTTCTGGTGCACCGTGTTGCTGGCGAAGCCGACGACGTTGAGCGTGCCCCCGCCGGAGCCGTCGACGTTGAGCCCGCCGACCACCCCCGTGTTGTTCGACAGGTCGAGGTTCAGGGTGCCGGCGGTGGTGCGCACATCGGCGCCGCGACCGGCGAAGGCGCCCGCCGCCTGCCAGGTGTTGCCGGTGATCGCCAGCGCCAGCGTGCCGGTGGTGCCGGCATTGAGGTTGACGTCGAGGCCGTCGCCCCCGGCCGAGCGCAGCTGGTTGTCGCGGATCGTGAGACTCGAAGATCCGGTGAGCGCGGCGGCGGTGGTCACGTCGACACCGTCGGCGTTGCCCGCCAGCGACAGACCGGCGATCTCGACCGGGATGGCACTCCCCGCGGACACCGCGTTGCCCGCCGTATTGTCGAGCAGCGGCCGGTTCCCCGGTGCGGCGGCGAAGAGCGTGGTCGGCGAGCCATTGCCGTTGAGGTTCACGGGCAGAACCAGCCCGGCGTGCTCGCCGAGCAGATGCTGGCTCGCCTTGAGCGTGATCCCGGCCGCCTGACCGGTGGTCGTGCCGTCACCCAGGTGGACGAAGATCCAGTCGCCGGCCACCGACGCGGTCTGCGCCTCGGCCAGCGTGTCGAAGGGATCGCTCGAGCGGCCCAGGCCCCCCGCCGTCGCATCGTTCTTGACGTACCAGACGCGCTCGAAGCGATGGATCGTGACGGTTCCGACCGCCGAAGCCGGCGCTGGGGTGCCATCGTCAACCAGCGTGTACTGGAAGGTGTCCGTCGCCGCCGCGTCGCCCGCCGCGGGGGTGTAGGTGAAGCGACCGTTGGCCTCGAGCACCACCGAGCCGCCATTGGCCGTGGCGCAGGCCGGCCCGTCGCCAAAGGGCGCCGTCACGTCGGCGCACCCGACCACGCCACCCACCGCCACGTTGTCCCCCTCCACCGGATCCGAGTCGTTGTCGAGGACGCCGAAGGTGCTCGGCGTGGTGTCGCGGACGTGGGGCGTCGCCAGCGGCGCCAGGTCGACCACCAGCCGCGTGTTGCCCACCGTGTCCCAGCTGTCGGCGCCGGCCACCGGCGGGTCGTTGACCGGTGTCACCGTCACCGTCTTGTCGGCGGGGGCGCTGGGATCCGTGCCGTCGTTGACCACGAAGCGGACGATGCGTGAGGTCGGGTCGGGGTCCTGCGAGCTGTTGTTGTAGGTCACCGACCGCAGGCACGTCTGGTAGGTGGCCAGCGGCTGGCTGCCCGAGATGGCGAGAGTGCCGGAGCCCGGTACCACCGTCAGACCGGCGCAGGCGCTCGCCGCCAGGGTCTCCGCGGCGCCGTCCTGCAGGTTGGTGATGGTCACCGTCGCCGACACCAGGTTGGCGTTGTCGGCATCGGTGATGGTGAGCCCCGCGTCGACGACGACCGCGCCGCCGTCCTCGACGAAGCTGGTCGCGCCACCGGTCGTGGTCACCACCGGCGGGTCGTTGACCGAGATCACCTGGATCGTCGAGGTCGCCGGCGCGCTGGTCTCCACACCATCGGTGGCGGTCCAGGTGACCGTCCGGTCGGCGGTCGACGGCGACTGCGAGGTGTTCTCGTAGGTGACGCTGCGGAGAGCCGCCTGATAGGCCGCCACCGTGTCGGTACCGCTCAGCGTCAGGATCCCGGAGGCCGGGACGAAGACGCCGGTGAGGTTCGCCGTGTTGGTAAACGCCAGCAGGTCCTCGCCGGGGACGTAGGCGGCGCTGATCTCGACCGTCGCTCCGGCCAGGTTGGTGCTGTCGGCGTCGGTGACGGTGAGCGCCGGCGCGATCGCGGTGGGCGGGTCGTTCTCGGTGTAGACCAGAGTGTTGCCGGCGGTGATCACCGGCGGCACCCGGTCGACGATGACGTAGGCGGCGGCGCCGTGGGCTCCGATGGGGTTGCCCGCCGCGTCCGTGGCCGGGTCGCCGGGGGTCGCCACCAGCGTGTAGGTAAAGGCGTCGACCCCTTGGAAGCCGGCCGGTGGCGTGTAGATGAAATCGCCGTCGGCATCGATGTCGACGCTGCCGCCCTGGGCGGTCACCTGCCCGGTCGCGGTCACCGCCTGCAGCAGGTCGCCGTCGAAGTCGCTGTCGTTGGCCAGCAGCGAGGGCGCTCCGTCGACCGCGCTGTCGAGAGGCGTGCTGGTGACCGTCCGGTACTGGTCGCGGCGCGCCACGGGGGTCGTCCGCACCGTCCCCGGCACCAGCGCCAGGTTCGACTCGAGGACGTCGTCGAGATCGACCGCCTCGGCGGCGCCACCGGTGTTGCCCAGCGTGATGCGATAACGCAGGGTGTCGCCGGGGTCGACCCCGCCGGGTGGGATCGGGCCGCCGCCGGCCGCACGATCGACCTTGGCCGCCGCCACGGCCGGTGCCGCGGTCTCGATGCGGTCGATCTCGATGGCCGGACTACCGCCGCTCTCGGGGGCGCCCAGGCGGAGCACGACGGCGCCGATCTGGGTCAGGTCGGCGGCGCCCAGAGAATCCGGCGCGGCGACCAGCTCGCTGAAGTTGATGAGCACCGCGGTGCTCGACGCTATGGCCGGCAACACACGGCCGGCGCGCGAGACGTGGTCGGCGTCCTCGTAGAGCAGGACGACCAGGTGCGAGCCCGCCACCGCCTGCCCGACGACCAGGCGCAGACCGCCTTGGGTGCCGGCGGCGGTCAGGTCGACGCCGCCCAAGCCCGTCGGGTCGAGCACGTTGGGATCAGAATCGCCGTCCCAGGTCAGCGTCGCCTCGCCCCGGCTGTCCGGGGTCGTGTCGACGACGGTGAAATCGAAGAGGCCGCCGGCCACGCCGGCACTCACCGGACCGGCGCCGGCGACGCGGAGCACCCCCAGGTCCCGGTGCTGGCCGAGGATGTCTGCGCCGCCGGTGACCACCGACGAGGCACCACCGGGCGGATCGGAGATCGTCCCCTGGTTGGTCGAGAAGTCGTCGATCAGCACCTGCGCGGAGACCGGTAAGGCGCCGAAGCCGGCTGCAAGTACCAGCAACACGACGGGCGCGGTGTCGCGTCGGAACACGAGCAGCAGCAGAGCGGCGGCGGCCAGCCCGACGGCGAGCAGCAGGAGACCGAAGGCGCCGAGGGTCGGGATCTCGACCGCCGGCTCAGGGGGCGGGGCGCCGAAGCCACGAATCATCCAGTTGCCCTCGACAAAGCCGTCGACGGTGCCCAGGTAGAGATCGGGAGCCGGGTTGAGCACCGGCGGCTCGGGCGGGTCACCGGACCAGATGCCGAGCCAAGAGCGGCCCTGGCTGGCGTCGGTGTCGAGGGCGGCGGGCTGGGTCAGCGCGGTGACACCGCTGGTGATGAAGCGTGGCACCACCCCAAGCAGAACCTCCTGCCCAGCCGTGACCGAGACCGGCGTCGGCAGCGGGTAGATCGAGAAGGTGTCGCCGTCCGCCACCTGGACGACGTCGCTGAAGCTCGCCACCAGGTCGGCGCCGGTGGCCGGATCGCCATCGTCGTCGGTGAAGACCACCAGCTCCACCGCCGAGCCGGCGGTGATCCCCGGCGCCGCCGGGAAGAGCACCCACACTTCCTCGAGCACGAAGTCGGTGGCCGGGGTGAAACGGTTGAACCACAGGAACTGCCTCGCGGTGCCCCGGGCGCCGGCGATCCCGAAGTCGCCCTCCGCCGTGTCGTCGTCGAGGACCAGCTGGACAGGGAACTCCGAGGTCGGCGGCAGCGGCGGCGCGGCCTCGGTGGAGGACTCTGCGGCACGAAGGCTCCACTCGATCCCCGCGGGGCCGGTGTGGAGCTCGACCGTCGCCCGCGCCACGCTCGGCATGGCCAGCGCCGCGAGCAAGCTCCCGGCGAGGATCCGTCGCCACGACCCCATCGCGGTGGCGGGTCGGCACTTGGTGCGCATACCCAGCTTCCTCCTGCCCCGATCTGCCTCTCCGGGGCGAAACTCCGAGCCACGAGACGTCCAAAGCTTGTTCATGGTGGTCTTCCCGCGGCCTAGGGCACGCAGCCTTCGCAGGCGGACCAGGCGGAGGTGTCGCCGCTTTCGAAGCCATCGATGAAGATGACCTCGGGACCCACCAGCTCCGCGGCGTCGAGCCAGGCGTCGAAGGCGGCGCCGGTCGGCGTGCGCAGGCGGAGGGTGCAGCGCGCGGACACCGCCCCCGCGGGTACCGGCAAGGTGTCGGCGATCTCAACCCAACCGCTCGCCGTGTCGGTGAAGACGTCGGTACGGCTGGCATTGCCGACGCTGCCGACGCAGCCCGGCGACGAGAAGAACTGGCAGCTGCGGACCCACGACAGCAGGACGCCCGGGGCCGCGTCGAGCCGCAACCGGGCGTCGAGGTGGTGCGGTACCCCACCCGCGACCGGGACGCACTGGTCGAGCGAGAAGGTCGTGTCGGTGCCCGGCAGCAGGTTGCTCACCGCCGCGGAGCCCGAGCCGTCGGCGGCGTCGGCGTCGACGGCGCCGTCCCAGGTGATCTCCCCGGCGGTCGCCGCGCTCAGGGTCCAGCCGGCGATGCCGCAGTCGAAGTGACCGTTGGCGAAGAGGTTGTCGGGATCGGCACGGAAGCCACGCTCGAAATCGCCGCCGGCGCCCGCGTCCCCGTCGCCATCGAGGGCATTGCCCGCGGCGTCGGTCAGGGTGTCGCAGGCGAAGACCCGGTACTGCGAGGGCGGCAACGTCGCGGTGGTGAGCGTCGCGGTGAAGGTCCCGCCGTCGTAGCTCACCCCGGTGATCGGGATCGCCACGTCGTCCCCGCCGACCGCACCGCACGCGGTCGTGGCGAAGTCGAAGTCCGGCCCGGGCCGTACCAGCAGATAGCTCGCCGGGCTGGTGACGTCGCCGGCACCGCCGTCCCCGGGGGGATTCGCCATCGCCTCGCTGAACACCACGCGGAAGCCGCTCACCGACTGCTGCACGGTCTCGCACTCGTCGAGCACGCCGTCGCTGGTGGCGGGCACCGCGTCGAAGACGTCGACCGTCGGCGGCACGTTGTCGAGGGTGGTGACCTCGGTGTCCGAGTTGTTGGCGACGTTCGGATCGAACTGATCGCCCGTGACCTGGGCGGTGTTCGAAATGCTCCCCGGCGGCGATGGGTCGATGGTCACCACGACGTTGCAGGTGACCATCGCGCCGACGCCGAGGTTGCCGATATTCCAGGTCCAGGGCGGGACGTTCGAGCCACCGCAATCGTCGCTCGAGTAGGTCACCCCCGCGGGCAGCGGGTCGGTGACCACAACGCTGGTGGCGTTCGACGGCCCGAGGTTCTCGACGGTCAGCGTGTAGGTCAGCGGCATCCCCGCGGGCGGTGGATCGGCATCGTCGACCTTGGTCAAGGAGAGGTCGGCGGCAAGCACGATCGAGGTGCACTCGCTGGCGCTGTCGTCGCCGGTGTTGACCAAGGTCTCGTTGGCTCCGGTCACGCTCGCCGTGTCGCAAATCACGTCGGTACCGGGCGAGGCCGCGGCGCTCGCAGTGAGCACCACGGTCAAGGTCGCGTTGGAGCCCGCCGAAAGCGTCCCGACTGTCCAGGTCGGGCTGACGAAGCTCCCCTGGCTCGGTGTGCTCGACGCGATGCTCACCCCCGCCGG
>JAGQSE010000563.1 GCA_020439725.1 Acidobacteriota bacterium | reverse complement strand
GGCCCTCGCCATGACCCCCGACGAGGGCTGGCGGGCCTTCCGCCGCGCCCTCGCCGGCGCCGGTGGCGAGCCGCGGATCCTGGTCTCGACGGGCGACCTCGCCGAACGTCTCGCCGAGCGCCGGCGCCAGCTCGAGAGCCATCGCGGCGATGGCGGCGACGCGGCGTCGGGCCGGCCCCGGCACCCGCGCCCCGACCTGGCGACCCCCTTCGCGGCGCCCGAGAGCGAGCTCGAGACGCGTATCGCGGGGGTGTGGCAGGACCTCCTGGGCTTCGAGCCGGTGGGGCTCGACGACAACTTCTTCGAGCTCGGCGGCGACAGCTTCGTCGCCATCCGGGTCGCCGACCGCCTGCAGTCGGAGCTCGGCACCGAGCTGCCGGTGGCGCGGCTCTACGAGGGATTGACCGTGCGCGCGCTGGCCGCGCTCCTGGGCAAGGGGGCCGAGGGCGAGCGCCGCGAGCGCGCCGAGCACCTCGAGGAACGTCGCGAGAGCGCCGACCGCCGCCGCGCCTTCCTCGAACGCCGTCGCGGCGGCCAGCGGGGCGGAGCTTGAGACAACCGCCGACCGGCAGCGACCGGGACGGAGATCGATACGGACGAGAGGGACGATGAGCGACGAGACCGACATCAAGAGTTACGACGGCAGCGAGATCGCCATCGTCGGCATGACCTGCCGCTTTCCCGGCGCCGATACGGTGGAGCGCTACTGGCAGAACCTGCGCCAGGGCCTCGAGACGCTCAAGGAGCTGAGCGACGAGGAGCTGCTGGCCGCCGGTGTGCCGCGGGAGGTCCTCGGCAACCGCCGGTTGGTGCGCCGGGCCTCGGTGGTCGAGGGCATCGAGGAGCTCGACGCCGATTTCTTCGGCTACACGCCCCTCGAGGCCAAGCTCATGGACCCCCAGCACCGCCTCTTCCTCGAGTGCGCGTGGGAGGTTTTCGAGCAGGCGGGCTATGACCCGGAACGTCTCGACCAGCGGGTGGGCGTCTTCACCGGCGCCAAGACCAACACCTATCTCTTCAGCCTGTTCTCGAACCGCGCTCTCTTCGACGGTCTCGACAACTTCCAGATCGCGCTGGGCAACGACCTGGCGGCGATGGCGACCCGCATCGCCTTCAAGTTCGATCTCCGCGGACCCGCCTACGCGCTGCACACGGCGTGCTCGACCTCGTTGGTGGCGGTGCACCTGGCGGTCCAGAGCCTTCTCCTCAACGAGTGCCGCATGGCGGTGGCCGGCGGCGCTTGCGTCAACGTGCCGCAGAAGACCGGCTACCTCTACCAGGAGGGGGGCCTGCTCTCGCCCGACGGCTCCTGCCGCACCTTCGACGCCGACGCCGCCGGCAGCAACTTCGGCAACGGCGCCGGCGCGGTGCTGCTCAAGTGCGTCGAGGACGCCATCGCCGACGGCGACACCATCTACGCGCTGATCCGCGGCTCCGCCACCAACAATGACGGCGCCGCCAAGGCCAGCTTCACCGCCCCCGGCGTCCAGGGGCAGACCGATGTGCTGCTCGAGGCCATGGCCATCTCGCGGGTCGGGGCCGAGGACCTGTCCTACGTCGAGACCCACGGCACCGCCACCGATCTCGGCGATTCCATCGAGATGCTGGCGCTGACCCAGGCCTTCCGTGCCTCCACCGAGGCCACCGGTTTTTGCGGCGTCGGCTCGGTCAAGACCAATCTCGGTCACCTCGAGACCGCCGCCGGGGTCGCCGGGCTGATCAAGACCGCCCTCGCGCTGCACCACGAGGAGCTGCCGCCGAGCCTCCACTTCGAGGCGCCCAACCCCAAGATCGATTTCGCCCAGAGCCCCTTCCACGTGGTCGACGCGCTGACGCCGTGGCCCCGGGGCGAGCGGCGGCGCATCGCCGGCGTCTCCTCCTTCGGCATCGGCAGCACCAACGCCCACGTCATCCTCGAGGAGGCGCCGCTCCGCCGGCCGTCGCCGCCGCCGGTCCGCGACCAGCAGCTGCTGCTGGTGGCAGCGCGCACACCCACCGCCCTCGACACCCTCTGTCTGCGGCTGGCGGATCATCTCGAAGAGCGGGGCGAGGCGGTGAAGCCGGCCTACCTCGCGGACGTCGCCTGGACGCTGGCGGTGGGCCGCAAGCGCTTCGCGCACCGCCGCGCCCTCGTCGCCGGCGACGGTGCGCAGGCGGTGGCGGCGCTTCGTGGCGAGACGAAGGCGGCGACCTTCGATCTCGAGCAACGCCAGGAAGGACCGCCGGTGGTCTTCCTCTTCCCGGGTCTCGGCGAGCACTACCCGGGGATGGCGCGGGGGCTCTACGACACCGAGCCGGTGTTCCGCGACGCTCTCGACCGCTGCTGCGCGGTGCTCGACGTGGAGCTCGGGTGTGAGCTCAAACCGCTTCTCTTCCCCCAGGAGACCGCGGCGGCGACGGGCAAGGGGCCCGACCTCCGCGCCATGCTCGGCCGCGGCGACGGCGCGCGCAAGGCCTCGCCCCTCGACGACACGAGCGTCGCCCAGCCGGCGGTCTTCGCCGTCGAGTACGCCCTCGCCGAGCTGTGGCACTCGTGGGGTGTCGAGCCGGCGGCGGTGCTCGGCTACAGCCTGGGCGAGTACGTCGCCGCCACGGTGGCCGGGGTCCTCGAGCTCGAGGATGCGCTGCGGCTGGTGGCGCGGCGGGCGGCGAAGATCGCCGAGCTCGAGGCCGGCGCCATGATCGCGTTGCCCCTAGGCGAGACCGAGGCGCGGCCCTATCTCGAGCGCCACGGCCTGTCGTTGGCGGCGGTCAACGGACCCGCCGCCATCGTCGCCGCCGGCCCCACCGAGGCGGTGGCCGCCCTCGAGGCGGAGCTCGACGCGGCGGAGATCGTTCACCGCCGCCTGCCCACCACCCATGCCTTCCACTCGGCGATGATGCAGCCGCTGGCGCCGGCGGTCGAGGCGCTGGCCCGCGAGGCGAAGCTGTCGCCGCCCAGGATCCCGCTGGTGGCCAACGTCACCGGCACCTGGATGAGCGACGAGGAGGCGACGGACCCCGGCTACTGGGCGCGGCACCTGATCTCGTCGGTGCGCTTCGCCGACGCCGCCAAGACGCTGCTGGCGACGGGACCGCGGATCCTTCTCGAGGTCGGTCCCGGCCAGGGCCTCGCCTCCTTCATCAAGCAGCACCCGGAGATCCCGGCGGAGCGCTCGGCGCTGGCGGTGGCCTCGCTGCGCAACGTCTACACCCGGCGTCCCGACGACGAGGTGCTGCTCGCCGCCCTCGGCAAGCTGTGGGCCGCCGGTGCCCGGCCCGATTGGGCGGCGGTGGTGGGGCCAGGCCGGCGACGGGTACCGCTGCCGACCTATCCCTTCGAGCGCCAGCGCCACTGGGTCGACCTGCCTCTCCCCGGTGAGGCGGAAACCACCGGTGGAGCGAGTGGCCACGGCGCGGTGACCCTCGACAAGCGCGAGGACCTGGCCACGTGGTTTTATCGCCCGGACTGGGTTCGCGACCGGCCCTTCGACGGGTCCTTCGAGGATGCCGAGGTGGGGGAGGCCCCCTTCGCCTCCGGAGCGGTGCTGGTCTTCGCGGACCGGGGCGGTCTCGCCGAAGCGCTGGCCGGACGTCTCGCCGGCGCGGCGCCGGTGGTGGTGGTCGAGCGGGGTGAGCGCTTCCGGCGGCTCGATGGCGAGAACCCCCGCTTCGAGCTCGGTGCCGCCACGCCCGAGGCCTACACCCGCCTCCTCGACGCCTTCGCCGAGACCGCCGGCGCGCCGCCGGCGCTGGTGATCCACGGCTGGGCCCTCGACACCCCGGCGAGCTTCGACGATGCCCAGGAGCACGGCTTCTACAGCCTGCTCTTTCTCGCTCAGGCGCTGGGCCGGCGTGGTGCGGGTGGCGCGGTCCACCTCGAGGTCCTCGGTCGGGGACTGGCGGCGGTGACCCCGGACGAGACGCCGGACCCGGACCGCGCGCTGCTCCTGGGGCCGGCGCGGGTGGCGCCCCAGGAGATGCCCGGGCTGACCTGCCGGGTCGTCGATTTGCCGCTCGATTTGCCGCTCGATTTGCCGCTCGATTTGCCTCTAGAGGAGACCGGCGACGCCGCGGCAGAGACCGTCGATGCGCTGGTGGCAGAGGCTCGTCGTCCTGCGGTCGAGCCGCTGCTGGCGCTGCGCCGTGGTGACGACGGCGCCCTCCACGCCCATCGCCGGGTGTACCGCGAGCATCCCCTCGCAGACGTGCCGGCGACCCCGCGACGGCTCGAGGAGGGCGGCGTCTACCTGCTCACCGGCGGCCTCGGTGGTCTCGGTCTCGAGGTGGCCCGTCATCTCGCCGAAACGCTGCGGGCCAAGCTGGTGCTCACCGCCCGCACCCCGTTGCCGCCTCGCGACGAGTGGCCGGCGCTTGCCCAAGATGGTTCCACGAGCGACGCCGCCGGCAAGGTACGCGCGATCCTCGACCTCGAGGCCGCCGGGGCCGAGGTCCTGGCCGTCGCCGCCGACGTCACCGACCGCGACGCCATGACCACGGTGCTGGCGGCGG
>JAGQSE010000562.1 GCA_020439725.1 Acidobacteriota bacterium | reverse complement strand
CCGGTGTCGGAGAAGCTCGCCGTCGGGTCCGGCGTACCCCGCACCTTGCCGGCGGGCCACGAGAGCGCCAGGAACTGCTGCCAGGAGAAGAGATCGGCGGCCTGCTGGACGGTGTTGAGGTTCTCCTGGGCCAGACCGCCTTCGACGTCGGCCCACGCTCGGCAGCTCACCTCGGGCGGCTTGAGCTCGGCGCAGAACGTACCGGTGAGCTCGACCTGGACCGGGTCCTTGCAGCTGGCCGTCTCCTTCGCGAAGACGGGCTCCGCCCACAGCCAAAGCCCCGACATCCCGACGATGCAGCCGAAGGCGATGCGGCTCCGTCGCGTCATGACCGCTCCTCCCTTTTCGAACGAATTCGTGCTCGAAGATCTGCTCGACATCGTACTCGCCGCTCCGAACGGCGGCAAGCGGATGGGACCGTCCTGAACCAGCCTGCGGCTTCGCACCGCTAGTCGACGCCGAGGATCCACCCTTCGACCGCCGCGACGCGCTTGTCCTCGGGAGTCAGGTCCGGCTCGAGGCAGGTCTCGAGGGCTCCCCCGCGATCGGCGGCCTGGAGCCAGCGGGCGGCGACGTAGGCGTCGTGCTGGTCGAGGGTGCGGTCACCCCGCGGTGTGTCGCGGTTCCACCGGGAAGGATAGATCTCCGCCACCAGCGACCTGCCGGGCACCGGAATCCACCCGTCGAAGGGCCAGAAGTGGACCGCCAACCGGGCTCGACGGCGCAGGAAAAGCAGCCATGGCAGCCCGGCGTGGGTCGACTTGGCCACCGACCCGGGGACGTCGAAGTGAAAGACCGACTTGGCACCGCCGGCTCGGATCTCGGTCAGGCGTCGCCAGCGCGAGCTTCCCAAGCGCTCGGCTCCCGCTCCGCAGATCCCTTCGCGGACGAAGTCGACATAGGTTCGGTCGTCGTCGGTGGGCCAGTGGCGCTGGAAGTCTTCCAGGAAGACGGGCCATTCGAGGGGCAGGCCGTGCTTCTCGAAGTATGCGAGGGGGAACGAGAAGCCGTGGTCGATCCCCACCAGCGTCGGAATCCCCTCGGTGAGCCGCGCCAGCAGCCACTCGGCGATTCCGCGCCGGGTCCAGTATTTCCTGGTGCCGGCCGGCTCCACCTCGAGCGCCGGTCCGGCGCCCTCGGCCCGAAAGACGCGCAGCCCCGGTAAGCTCGAGGCCGGCGTCTCGGCCCCGGAATAGTCGATGCCGACATAGCGCTCGAAGCGCGGCCGATGGGTCTCGGGCAATGCTGTCCTCCCCTCGAAGCGACCTCCGCCTCCACGACGGCGCCGCTGGCCTCTTCAGAATTCTCTCCCGATCATGGAACCCTCGGAGGGAAACCCACGTAGGTATCGCTATTCCAGAAGGAGGAATCCCTTGAAGACGTTGAAGGCTTTGAAGTTCCTGGTCATGGGTCCGCTGATCCTCGGCTTCCTGGTGGTCGTCAACCTGATGACCTCGCCGGGTCATTGGTGGGTCCAGTGGGCGGCCCTCGGCATCGGCATCGCCTGGGTTGTCAGCCTCTTCCGCGTCCTCGCCGCCGTTCTCGTCGCCGGCGGCCTCGCCGCCTTCGTGGCGTTGCTACGGCAGCGGGACTTGCGCAGCTAAGACCGGAGACGAACCGCCGTTGGCCTCCGGTGGGCCGTTGACCGATATCGGCAACCAATATAGGGTTCCGCTATGAAGCCGATCTCGGTACATGTTGACGAGGTGGAGTATGAGCGCCTGAAGGCGTTGGCTCACCATCGAGGGCTGCCAGTAGCGGGCCTGATTCGTGAGGCGATGCATGCCTACCTCCTCCGGGAGGAGCCGACCGTGGCTTGCCTGGCAGATTTTCCACCCCACCCCAGCGGGCGACTTCTGCAAGACTGGGAGCGGTCGGATCTTTACGACGAGATGAGCAACCGTCTCTTCGAAGGCAATCGCGAACAGTGAGTCTGGGCGTCGACACCGACGTCTTGGTTCATTGGGCGATGGAAGGTACCGCCCACCACCGGGCTGCCCGGCGGCTCTTCCAACAAGAGTTGGAGCGAGGCCGGCGACTGGCGATCGTCCCGCAGGTCCTTCACGAGTTCCTCCACGTCGCGACGGACAGCCGCCGCTTCGAACACCCTCTCTCGATGCGGGAGGGTACGAGTCTCGTCAGGCGGTTCTGGGCCTCTCCGATGGTCGAGCAGGTCCCTGGAATTGCATCACCCGACCGGATCTGCGAGTTGCTCGATTCCTTCAAGCTGGGTCGGAAGAGAATTCACGACACAGCCCTAGCCGCGACGCTCGAAGCCGCGGGGATCGATCGGCTGGCGACGTTCAATGGCCGCGACTTCCGGATCTTTCGGTTTCTTACCGTCGTGGACCCACTTTCCACGGCTTCCACAGCGCCTTGAGCCCGCAGCTAGAGACCAAGAGAAGCCCGGTCCACACCTCCCAACTCAAGGAGATTCTCATGGAGCGAATCGCCGCGCTGCTGCTCTCGATCGGCGTCTTGGCGGCTCCCCTGCCTTCCAAGGCCGATGGAGTGGACCGCACCACCTTCGTACCCGAAGGCTGGGAAGGCGCCTATGACTTCGGCTATGCGCCGGTGGTGCGCGTCGGGGACATGGTCATCGTCTCGGGGGTGCCGGCGAGCGGCGACGGCAGCTACGAGGAGAAGATCCGAGGAATGTACCGGCGCGCCGGCGAGCTCCTCGAGGCGGCCGGCGCGAGCTTCGCCGACGTCGTCGAGCTGACCACCTTCCACACCACCCCCAAGGACTCGCCGGCCTTCCGCGAGGAGTTCGAGCTCTACATGCCGATCCACCGCGAGTTCTTCGCCGACAACCGCCCCGCCTGGACCGCCGTAGGCACCACCACACTTCTTTCCAAGACCGCTCCGGTCGAGATGCGCCTCGTCGCGGTGGTCGGTTCGGGGAAGACGGCGCGGGTGGTGCGAGGGGCCGTGGAGACACCCGAAGCGCCAGCCGCTACGGCCTCCTCGGAGCCCGAGACCGGCGCTTCGTCGCCCAACTGATACTGAAATAGGGGGACACGATACCGAATTGGCTGCGCCTTGCCGGGAAGAGCGCCGCGCGAATTCCGTATCGTGTCCCCGATTTCTGGAGGTCGCCTTATCCCTCCGGCGTCGTCGGCAGCCAGGTGCTCACCGAGGGTTCGGTGCGGCCGCCAGGACCTTCGAAATGCTCGAAGTTGAGGGTGTAGAGGTTGCGCCACATGTCGACGACCATGCGGGCGCCGTTGACACCGGTAGCGTCGGGCTCGATCTCCTTGTCCGGGGTCCGGCTGAGCCACTTGCCGGTCGGTTCGTAGATGTCGAGTCGGTAGTCGTCGACCGCGTCGCCCTCACCGGCGTAGGACAGGACATACAGGTAGCCGCGCAGCTCCGCCGCCAGGTCGAGATAGGTCACGTTGGCCGACGCATCGTCGCGATGGAGCTCGAGGGTCGGGATGAACTCGACCGCGGTGAGCCGGGTCGGGTCGGCGGGATCGAGGGACACCTTGTAGGACAGGGCCGTGTCCTGATCCGAGAGGATCCACAGCTCGCCCGGGGTGCGGACGTCGACGACGACCCGTGAGGTCAGCACCGCCGCGTCGCTGAGCACGATGTCGCGCGACGCGAAGGCTGCCTTGAGGTCGTCGGAAATGACGCCCCGGCCAAGATCGACGGCATAGCTCGCCGGGACCTCGAGACCGTTGCCCACCACCGTCGACTGATCCGACAGGGTGATGCCGTGGTCGGCGAAGACCTGGATGATGGCCTCGTCGACCATGCCGAGATCGAGGGTGGAACGGTACTCGAGAGGCATCTCGAAGGATGGCTGGGTCTCGACCACGAGAGCTGTTTCTCCGGCGACCACCCGATAGTCGGCCTGGTCGCTGAAGATCTGCCACTCGCTCGAGATCGGTCCGCCCTGTTCCAGAATCGCAAGGTCTCCCAGCTCCGCCAGCTCGAGATCGAACTGACGGCCCTGGTCGGTGATGTTCCAATGGCTCGAGAGCGTCGCGCCCCCTTCGGCGAAGCGCTCTCGGAGAGCTACCGTGACTTGACCGGCGTCGAGCTCCGACGCGAAGACCGCGGCGTCGAGAGAAGTGACGGTCGGGCCGTCGAAGCAGGCCACCGGATTGCCGTTGAGATCGAAGGCCTGGATGCGGTGGTTGAGCGCCTCGAGCACCAGCAGCCGCCCGTCGGGGGTCACCGAGATGGCGGCGGGGCCGCGCATCAGCCCCTGGCGGACACCCTCGCCGGAGACCACCGACGCGGGCTGCGCCTGGTCGTCGGGCGAGCCCTGGTCGGGGATCTGGATGATCTCCATCTTGTTGTTGAGATAGCTGACACCGACCACATAGCCCGCCGGGTGGACCACCACCGAGTCTAGGTGGGGGCTGGTGAAGTAGCCGTAGCTCTCCCCCGGCTGCATGTTGAACGGCGTCTGGTCGCCCAAAACTACCTGCCGCAGGTGGTAGACGCCGGTGCGCGGGTCGACATAGAAGTTGTTGGGGCTGAATTTGGGCGTCGGGTATGAGAAGACGCTGATCCGCCCATCGGTCTCGCGCCGCAGGTCGTAGGTGGGCTCGGTCAGCCCCGTCGACAGGGTCCACTGGACAGTCGTTTCGACCACCTCGACGGTCGAGCCTTCGGGGAGCGGATAGCCGTTGAGCTCGAAGGCATCGTAGAGCGCCGGCGAAACGGTGCCCTGGTCGAGCTCGTTCTGGAAGGTTCCAAGCAGCGAGAACAGCGGTGCGGGGCCGAACTGGTCGTAGACCAGGTAGGGCTCGCCGGAGAAACCGCAGCTCGGGAACTTGAAAGCCGACTCGGGCAACGCCAGGCTGCTGATGTTCTGGAAGGCGTAGATCTGACCGTCGGTGGGCTCCTGGGAGCCGCAGAACGGCAGGTTCTGCCCCGATGCCTGCCAGGTGTAGCCGAGCTGGTAAGCCTTGTCGTTGAGGGTGATGCTCACCAGCTTCGACAGGTTGTGACCACCGGTCGCGCCGGAAAGCGCCGTCCGGACGGCGGTGGGCTGATCGCCCTTGGTCCAGACGTGCCGCTGGGTCGCCGCGTCGAAGGTCAGCTTCTCCTCGTAGAGATACTGGGTCCGCGGGGTCAGCGGCACGAGCTCCTCGCGGATCTGCCCCGAGACGCGGAGCACGCCGCCGCTCCCCGAAGGTGCCACCGCCGCCAGCGACGAGCTGGTCCAGTTTCCCGCCAGCCAATCGCTGTCCGAGTAGACGCCGAAGTTGATCTGGAAGGTGCCGCCGCCGGGCAGGTCGGGGAAAGTGACGACCACCGGGTTCGAGCGGTGCTCCGCCGCCTCCGGCAGGTTGCCATAGACGGTGTAATTGGTGCCGTTCTTGTACTGCACCGTGGCGGTCCAGGCGCGGGCCACCTTGGGCCAGATGGCCGGCTCGGTGGCGGTGCCGTGGAGCGGGTCCGGATACACCGTCGCCTCGACCGTCAGCTGGCGCTTGACGTCGACCTGGTAGGTGGCCGGCGAGATCGCCACCTCGACGGTGGTCTCGAGCAGGTTGCGCGCCGACAACGCCATGTTGGCGATGCGGAAGGCGATGCCGACATAGGGCACCGCGCTCGCCAGCGCCGACGCGGCCAGCTTGGCCATGATGTAGGCCGCGAGCTTCTGGAGCCCCTGCCCCACCAGGATGCCGGCGATGGCGTTGGCGAAGCTCGCCAGCACGCTCTTGGTGTTGGTCAGCGCCGCCGCCGTCGCCACCCCGCCGCCGACGATGGGGAATCCCACCGCCACCGCTGCGATGACGTTCTCGATGTCCTTGACGAAGTTGGTGAACCAGGCGCTGTTGGTGATCGCCGCGCCGCCGAGGAGGAAGAGCGTCGGTACGCCGTACTGGAAGATGCCGGTCAGGAGGATGCCCATGGGATCGACCACCGAGTCCCAGTTGCGCGTGCCGAGACCGCCGAAGTAGAGCTTGCACGACGCCGCCTCGGCGGGCCACGGGAAGTCGAGCAGCGTCGGGTCGGTCCACACCGGGATCCCGAGGATGACGTTGACCGCGGTCACCGACGAGATGAACTTCTTGCTCGCGGTCTCGAAGTCGTCGCGCAGGAACTCGGGCCAGGCGGGCAGATTCTCGACCCAGCCCGGCGGGTTGCCGATGGGCTTGCCATTCGCGTCGTAGAACTCGACATAGGCCACCAGCGTGCGCAGGAAGGTGTTCTTGGCCGCGATCTCGAAGGCACCCTGACGCGGATCGGTGCCATCGGGAGCAAAGACGATGGACTCCTTGGGCACCTTGAGGCCAAAGCCCGGCGTGCGGTTGTTGAGCGTGTAGTCGTACTCGCCGGCGCGTGCCGCCCGGGCCTTCGCCGCGAGGGTCGATTGCACCGCGATCTCCGACTGACGCTGGTCCGGCGAGCCCTGGTTGACGCTCCACAACTCGTTCTCGAGCCGTGGATCGTCCTGCGAGGTGCGCAGGCTCTGGTTGACGACGGAGAGACCCGAGCTGTCGGTCGGCGGCGTCTCGTCGACCCCGGTGATGGCCTCGTTGAGGTCGTAGTAGTAGACCGTGTCGCCTTCCTGGTGCCCCTCGGCTTCGTACCCGGAGCTCCAGGTGAGGGGCTTGCCATACTGGTCGACGGACGGCGAGATCCGCGCCCAGCCGCCGGTCTCCGACGCCGGGCCGAGCCCCGCGATCAGGACCGCGAAGGCGTTGAGGTCGTCGGTGGTGTCGATGTGGTCGTCCATCACCACCGCCGCCGTCTGGTCGTTGCGCGATCCCAGCTGCGGATGGCTGAAGGTCAGGCTCCTCGCCACGTCGAGAGGCGTGTCGGCGACCAGGTCGGCGGCCTCCCAGACGTCGAGCAATTGCTCGTCGGCGATCTCCGCCTCGACGCCGAACCGAGCGAAGACCACCGGCCGGCGGCCACGGAAGCGATCGAGATTCTTCTCACGATGCTCCCGACGGGTGGCTTGCGGTACGTAGGGGATCATCGCCGCCACTCCGGGCAACGGTGCCCCGGGAATCGTGAAGGTGACGCGAAGCAGGCGAGCGACGTCGCGGGGCAGCTCCGCATCTTCGACGAAATGCGTCACGTGCTCGAGGGCGGCATCGCTGAACAGGGCCAATGCCCGGTTGCGCTCGCGATGCTGGGCCCGGGTCTCGGCGGTGTGCCGACGGAGGGGGACACGGTCGCCCTCCCCGGTCTCGAGGAAGTACTCGCGGTCCAAGCCCGAGTACTCGAGGTTGAAGTGAAAGGTCCTGGTCTCGATACGGTCCATGATCGGCCTCCTAGGTGGCGAAACGGTTTGGCTGAAGGTTCGCGAGCGTGGCTCAGCGGGCCGGGCACCAGCGGGTCGGGCTCGGAATGCAGGAGGGAGGAGACGGCGGCTTGACCGCGGTCATCATTTCCTTCCAGCTGGTGCCGCTGGCGACGTTGGCGCCATAGCTGTGCTGGTTGGGACAGGTCGTCGAGTCGTTGAACGCGTCGGCGGAGAGCACGGTGGGTTTGACCGGCACCGGGACGATCGACAGGCTGCCGTTGCCGTCGGGCCGGATCACGGTGATCTCCGAGCCATAGACCTGAATCGCGTCACCTTCGACGATCAGGCTGTAGCCGGTGTAGCCGAGCCCGGTCACCGTCGCGGCATCGAGGGTCTCGCGCAGCCGCCAGCGGCTCCCCGGGGCGTCGACGGTGATCCAGGGGTTCGAGCACCCCGGGAGCCGGTAGTCGGCGGCCCCGAACTCGGCCAGGAGGCCGCTCGCCAGCAGGCCGTCGTCGAGCGAGTCGACATAGGCCGCGGCGACCGTGAACAGCAAGGTCGGCGTGGTCGTGGACAGGAGGCCCTTGACCTCGATGGTGGCACCGCTCTTCTTGAGCAGGAACTTGCTGAACTTGGGGGCCTGGCCGTCACCGGGGCCGACGGCGCTGGTCAGCCAGATCTGCCACTCGATCCCCGGGCTGTCGACCTGGACCTGAGGGTTGGTACAGCTCACCAGCTGGCGGCCGCCCGCGGCGAAGGCTTGCACCACCTCGGCGCTCAGCTCGCGCCGGTCGAGATCGGCGCTGATCGAGGTGGCAGCCTGGAACAGCGGAACGCCCTCATCGAGGGCCACCGCCGCGTTGGCGAGATTGGCGGAGCCGAGCTTGGCGCCCTCGAAGTTGGCCCCCTGGAGGTTGGCGGAGACCAGCGAAGCCCCGATGCCGCCGGTGGTCGGCCGCAGGTCGGCACCGGTGAGCACCGCGTTGACCAGGTTGGCGGCATCGAGCTTGGCCCCCGCCAACCGTCCCTGGGTCAGATCGAGGCTGCCGAGGTTGGCGTTGGTGAAATCCGCCTGCTCGAGGGTCGCATTGTCCGCCTTGGCCAACGAGCCGTAGAAGCTCCCCTGGGAAAAATTGACCCCGGTGAGCTTGGCGTCGGTGAGCACCGCGTCGGGCATGAAGGCCAGCGACAGGTCTGCCGCCGGGAAGCCGTCGGCGGCCTGGAGCACGGCGCTGTTGAGGTTGGCTCCCTGCAGGTCGACCCCCGACAGATGGGCGCCTGACAGCAGGGTCTGGTTGTCGAAGACCGCCTCGGAGGCGTTCGACCGGCTGAGCTGTGCCAGCCGGAGATCGGCTCCCGAGAAGACCGCTCGGTGAAGGTTCGAGTTGAGGAAGTAGGCGCCGGTGAGCTTAGCCCGCTCGAAGCGCGTGTCCTGGAGGTCGAGACCCGAGAACACCACGCGCGCCAGGCTGCCGTCGGAAAGATCGATCCCCTGGAGCCGGTCGCTGCAGTTCTGGAGGTTCGCCTGGCTGAGATCGAGGTCCTTCCACTGAGGAATGAACTCGCAGCCCAGGGTCGAGCCGACAAAGCTCGTCCGACACGGCCCGGTGGGGTCCGCGGCCTTGAGGATAGGACCAAAGACCGCCGTCGACAGGTCGGTGTTCGTAAAGGACGTGCACTCCAGGTCCGCGAACTGGAAGTCGGTACGCAGGATCTGGGCGTTCTGGAAACAGGCGTCTTTGAGACCGGCTCGGCTGAAGCTCGTGGCTCGCTCCGAAACCGACGCGGCTCCCAGCTGAGTCAGGGTGAAATCGGCGCCCTCAAGCTTCGCGCCCGAAAACACCGCCCCCTGGAGCTGGGCACCGGTGAAGTTGGCACCGCGGAGGTCCTGGTCGGCGAAGTTGTGGCCCTTGAGATCTTGCCCCGAATGGTCGGGCCCCGCGTGGGTGACTCCAGGACAGAGATCGGTGGCGAGAGTCTGGGCCAGGGTCGGAAGGGTTCCGGCCGTCAGCCAGAGCGCGAGCAGAGTCCCGGCCGTGAGGACGGCGGGAAGACCGGCGGCCGACGCTCGTCGAGCGCCGATGGGGACGAAGCTTTCCTCGAAAGACATGGAAGTCTCCTTTCTCGAAGGATCGAACGGTGGTTGGAGCGAAGGGCTCGTGAGGTTCTGCGATCAATAGGCCTGGACGTCAGCGACGAGGCCCGGCTTGCCGTTCTCGCCGCCGGGGGCGGTACAGGCGTCGCTGATCACGGGCGAGCCGCCGCGGCCGCCGCTACCGGCAGCGCCGCCATAGCCCTGGTAGTAAAGGGACGGTGGTACCGCGATCTGTACGGTGCCCACCTGAGCGATCCCGATGGCCGGCCCGCCGTTGCCACCGGCGCTGCCACCGCTGCTACCGCCGGGACCGCCGTTGCCGCCGCGACCGCCATAGCCACCATCGGTGGACGAAGCACCGGCGGCCGCGGTGCCGCCGGCGCCACCGGAAGAGCCTTCGCCCCCGACGCCACCCACGCCGCCGCTGCCGCCGACGATGGTCGTTCCGGTGAAGTCGAGGGTGGACTCCACCGCCAGCACCGCGAAGGTCGCGCCACCCTGGAGGCCACCGGATCCGGGTTCGGCGCCACAGCCACCGGCGCCGCCACCGCCGCCGCTGTTGCCGGGGCTGTTGCCGGTCACCCAGAAGCAGTAGGACACGAGGTAGGAGCCGGCGCCGCCACCTCCCCCACCGCCGCCGGCCCCCCCAGGGCTACCGGCACCACCGCGGCTGCCCACCCAGGTCGAGCCGACGAAACGACCGGCGACGTCGGTGGACGCGGCTCCCTTGGCACCACAGAACCCGTTCTTCCCGGTCGTTCCGGTGCCACCGCTCGGCCCGCGGCTCGGGCCGCACTCGGCGGTGCACTTGCCGTCGCCACGAGCGCCGCCACCGGCGCGGGTCCCCGAAGCTCCCGGCGAACCGGAGTAACCGTTGCAGTAGTTGTTGCCCGAGTCGCACTGCTTGTAGCACTTGATGCTCGAGAAGCTGCCGTCGGTGGTCACCTTCTTCTGGACGGCGCCGAGACCGCCGGTGCTGTTCGAGCACGCGCCCACCGTGCCGCCGTCGCGCCCGCTGCCGTTGCCGCCACGGGTGCCCGCCGTTCCCGGGCCGCCGGGGGCACCGGGTGCTCCGGA
>JAGQSE010000561.1 GCA_020439725.1 Acidobacteriota bacterium | reverse complement strand
CGAATGACCGCCGAGCTCGAAGAAGCTCTCGGTGCGTCCCAGAGCCGGCCGACCGAGAACCTCGCACCACACCTCGGCGACCAGCTCCTCGACGGCGCCGCGGGGGGCCTCGCCGGTGGCGGCTGCGGCGTGGCCGGTCGCCTCCGGCGCCGGCAGCGCCCGCCGGTCGATCTTGCCGCTGGGGGTCATCGGCAGCTCCGCCAGCGGCACGAAGGCGCTGGGAACCATGTACGCCGGCAGGCGCTTGCCCAGGTGCTCGCGGAGCTCGGCGGCGCCGGGGACGCGTCCTTCCTCCCCCACCACCCAGGCGACGAGCCGGCGGTCGCCGGCGCCCGCGGACAGCGCCTCGACCACCGCCTGGCGGAGCGCCGGGTGCTCGACCAGGGCGGCCTCGATCTCTCCGGTCTCGACGCGGAAGCCGCGGATCTTGACCTGTCGGTCGACGCGGCCGAGGAACTCGATGTGGCCGTCGGGGAGCCAGCGCGCCAGGTCGCCGGTGGCGTAGAGACGGTCGCCGGGGGCGCCGGCCGAACCGTCGAGGCCGGCGAAGGGATCGGGGCCAAAGCGCTCGGCGGTGAGGGCTGGCCGACGGAAATAGCCCTGGGCGAGACCGCCACCGGCGAGCCACAGCTGTCCCGGCACGCCCACCGGCAGGGGGCGGCGGTGGCGATCGAGGACGTAGGCGCGGGCGTTGGCGATCGGTCTTCCGATGGGGACGCGCTCGACCGTCGGGCTCGCCTCGGCTCCGGCCTCGAAGACGGTGGCGGTGACCGTGGTCTCGCTGGGGCCGTAGGCGTTGATCCATCGCGGCGTGCCGCCGGTGGCTTCGAGCCAGCCCGCCAGCCGCTCGGGGAGCGCCTGCTCGGTGCCGACGATGACCAGCCGGAGCGTCGTCGGCAGCTCGAGCCGGCCGGCGGCGAGCTCGGAGATCCACTCGTGCCAATAGGGTGTCGGCACGTTGACGACGCTCAGCCGGTGGGCCGCGGCGAAGCGGAAGAAGTCCGCCATCGCCAGCGACAGCTCCGGCGGCCGGAGCACCAGCGTCGCCCCGGCGAGGAGCGTGGGGAAGATCTCCTCGACCGAGATGTCGAAGCTGAGCGAGGCGAATTGCAACACGCGGTCGCCGGGGGCGAGGCCGTAGGTCCGCCCCATGGCCGCCGCCAGGTGCGCCACGGCGCGGTGTGGGACGACCACGCCCTTGGGCCGGCCGGTGGAGCCCGAGGTGTAGATCGAGTAGGCGGCGGACTCGGGGGGAAGCGCGCGGCGCGCGGGGCGCCTTGGCGCTTCTCCGGCGAAACAGGGCTCGAGGTGGAGCACCCTCGGGCGGGCCTCACCGGACGCGTCGCCGAGAGCTTCGGTACGGGTGCCAGCGAGCCTCTCCTCGGCGAGCACCGCGGCGACGTCGGCGTCCTCGATCATGAAGGCCAGCCGCTGTGGCGGGTAGGCGGGGTCGAGAGGGACGTAGGCGGCGCCGGTTTCGAGGATGCCGAGGATCGCCGCCAGCGCTTCGGCAGAGCGCTCGGCGAGGAGCGCGACGCGATCGCCGGGGCCGACGCCGCGGGCCGCCAGGTGGCCCGCAACACGGCCGGCGAGGGCGTCGAGCTCGGCGAAAGTGAGCGTCCGGTCGCCGTCGTCATCCACGCGACCGGGAGCCACCAGCGCCGGGGCGCCGGGGGTGGCGCGGACGCGCTCGGCCCACAGCTCGGGGATCGAGGCTTTCGAGACCTCGACCGCCTCGCCGCGGTTCCACTCGACGAGGAGCTGGCGGCGCTCCGCCTCGGGGAGCAGCGGCAACGCCGCGACGGCGGTCGCGGGCTCTGCGACGGCGCCGGCCAGCAACACCTCGAGACCCGCCGCCCAGCGTTCGACGGTGCCTTCGTCGAAGAGGTCCGCTGCGTACTCGAAGTAGCCACCCAGGCCCTCGCCATCGGGGTAGATCTCGAGGGTCAGATCGACCTTCGACAGCCCGCGACCGACGCCCAGGGGTTCGGTGTCGAGACCCGGCAGGGCGAAGGACCCGCCACCGGCGGTCTGGAGCAACGCGAACATCACCTGGAACACCGGGTTGCGCGACAGGTCGCGGCGCGGCTCGAGGGCCTCGACCAGCCGTTCGAAGGGCAGGTCCTGGTGCGCCAGGGCGCTCAAGGTGTGGCGGCGGAGCCGCGTCAAGAGATCGGTGAAGCTTGGCTCGTCCTCGAGCTCGGCGCGCAGTACCAGCGTGTTGGCAAAGCTGCCGACGACGCCCTCGAGCTCGGCGCGCTGACGGTTGGCGACGGGGGTGCCGAGAAGCAGGTCGCGGCGCCCGGTGATCCGCGCGAGGAAGGCTGCGAAACCCGCCAGGAAGGTCATGAACAGCGTCGCGCCGTGGCGCCGGCCGAGCTCCTCGAGCCCGCGCCGGAGCTCGGGCGATAGCCGCAACGGAACGTACTCACCGCGGAAGCTCTCGACTGCCGGTCGCGGGTGGTCGGCGGGGAGCTCGAGCACCGTCGGCGCGCCGCCGAGGGCGTCCTTCCAGAAGGCCAGCTGCGCGTCGAGATCGAGCTCCTCGCGCTGCCAGCGGGAGTAGTCCGGGTACTGGACCTTGAGCTCCGGCAGCGCGGGAGCCGCGCCGTCACCGCCGGGCGCCGCCGCGAAGGCGCCGTAGAGCGTCGCGAGCTCGGAGAACAGGATACCCATCGACCAACCGTCGGCGACGATGTGGTGAAGTGCCAGCAGCAGCCCGTGGTCGGCGGTGCCGAGCCGCACCAGCGCCACCCGGGCCATAGGGCCCGTTGCGAGGTCGAAAGGCTTCTTCGCGAAGCGCGCCGCGAGGGCCTCGAGCTCGTCCTCGCCGCGAGGTGCAGCGAGCCGCGTCAGGTCGACGACGCCCGGGATCCAGGTCCCGCGGGCGAGGTCTCCGGCTTCGCCCTCGGGGGCCGGGGCCACCTGCTGCACGACTTCGGAACGGCTCTCGGTGTTTTCAGAACCCTCGGCCCGGGTCTCGACGAAGGTGGTGCGGAGCGCGTCGTGACGGCGGTGGAGCGCCGCGAAGGAGCGCGCCAGCGCCCGCGCCGACAACGGTCCCGAGAGCCGATAGGCGCGGAAGATCGTGTGGACGTGGCTACCGGGGTCGAGACGGTCGAGGAACCACAACCGCTGCTGGGCAAAGGACAGCGGTGCCCGGCGCGGCTTGGGCCGGCGCGACAGACGGGCCAGGAGCGCCAGCTTCTCCTGGCGCGTCATGCCCTCGAGCTTGGGCGCTCCGCTCAAGCGCCTTCCTCTCCGTCCATCATCGAGCGCAGCAGTGCGTCGAGGTCCTCCTCGCTCAGGTCCTCGGCGCCCTCGGGGATGGCGATCTCTCCGGCCCCGAGGGCGGCGGTGATCGCCGACGGGCCGGAGGCGCCGTCGCCGCCGGCCTGCAGCTCGTCGAGGGCCGCCGCCAGCTGGGCCACCGTCGGGTGCTCGAAGAGCAGCCCCAGGGGTGCCTCGAGGGAGCGCCCCTGGCGCAGCCGCGAGATCACCTGGGTGGCCACCAGCGAATGACCGCCGAGCTCGAAGAAGTCGTCGTCGACCCCCACGGTCTCGACCGGCAGGAGCTCCTGCCACAGCTCGACCAGGTAGCGTTCGAGCTCGGTTTCGGGCTCGCGGCCCTCGCCACCGCCGCTGCTCTCGGGGGCCGGCAACGCGGCCCGGTCGAGCTTGCCGTTAGCGTTGAGCGGCAACGTCTCGAGGACGACGAAGGCCGAGGGCACCAGGTAGTCGGGCAGGTCGCGGCGCAGGAAGCTACGCCAGTCGACCTCGCCCAGGTCCTGGCCATCGCCGGGCACTAGATAGGCGACGAGGCGCTTGGCGCCCGCTGTCGTAGAGGCCGTCGACGTGGCCGACGGGGCATCCGCGGTGCCGTCGGAGCGCGCGATCACCGCGCATTCGGCGACTCCGGGATGCCGCAGGAGCGCCGCCTCGATCTCGCCGGGCTCGATGCGGAACCCGCGCACCTTGACCTGCTGGTCGGTGCGGCCGAGGAACTCGAGGACGCCGCTGGGCAGCCAGCGCACCAGGTCGCCGGTCTTGTAGAGCCGCGCCCCTGGCTCGGCGCCCAGCCCCGGATCGGGGACGAAGCGCTCGGCGGTGGCGGCGGGGCGCCGGTGATAGCCGCGGGCGAGACCGTCACCACCGGCGTAGAGCTCACCGGCGATGCCCACCGGCACCGGCCGCCGCCGGGCGTCGAGGACGTAGACGCGGGTGTTCGAGATCGGCCGGCCGATGGGCACCGGGTCGCCCACCGCCGCGGCGTCGTCCATGGCATGGGTGGTGGTGAAGGTGGTGTTCTCGGTGGGGCCGTAGCCGTTGATCACCGTCGTGTCGGGAAGCGTCTCGAGGGCCTTCTTGACGTGACCCGGGGAGAGCACGTCGCCCCCGGCGAGGAGCCGCCGCAGACCGCGGAGCTTGTCGAGGGGGCCTTCGACCATCTGGTGGAAAAGCCCGGCGGTGAGCCACAGGTGATCGACGCC
>JAGQSE010000560.1 GCA_020439725.1 Acidobacteriota bacterium | reverse complement strand
ATCCGCCGCATGATGTTGATCGACGCGTCGTGGCCGTCGAAGAGCGCGGCGGAGGTGACGATGCGGACGGGTTGGTGGGGACGGTAGGGTTCGACTCTGGCCATGCTCAGCCTCGTGGAGTTTCGCTGCGGGATCGGGGGCGGCCGCCGGTGCGGCGGTCCTCGGATACGGGCCCACTCATGCTAAAACATCCCCCGGAACCCGTCCACAGGCCGTCGCCCGGCGTGGCAGAGGGAGGCTCGGACGGCAGCTCTTGGCCCTTCCAGGGGAGAGCCGTTAGAATCGGCGACACTTGTGCCGATGACGCGGCGTCTTCTGACGCCCCCTGAGATCTCCATGACCGAGCTGAGCACCGCCCGAGACCTCATCGCCTACATGCTGTGGGCGGACCGTGTCGTCCTCCGAGCCGCCGCCGAGCTCGCCCCGGAGGACCTCGAGCGCGACGCGGGAACCAGCTTCGGCAGCGTCCTCGGCACTCTGGCTCACGTCCTCGGCGCACAGCAGCTTTGGCTGGCGCGCTTCGTCGGCGATCCCCTCGGCTGGCTGCCGGGGATCGACACCTACCCGGACCTGCCGCGGCTCGAGGAAGGGTTCGAGGAGTTCTGGGCCGACGCCAAGAGTTTTCTCGCGGCGTTGTCGGCCGAACAGCTGCTCGCCGACCTCTCGTGGACCAGCCTCGAAGGTGAATCTCACACCCTCTCCCTTTGGCAATGCATCCTGCACCTGGTCAATCACTCGACCTATCACCGCGGCCAGGTGATCACTCTGTTCCGTCAGCTCGGCTACGAGCCCCCCTCGACGGACCTCATTACCTTCTTGAACGGCCGCTCCCTGGCGCATTGACTCGCCCGTCGGGCGGGTGCTACTTTGACGCGCGTAACGTCCGGAGGCGCAATGGCTAAGACGATTCTGCTGGCAGACGACAGCGTGATGATCCAGAAGGTGATCGAGCTCACCTTCATCGGCGAGGACTACGGGGTGCACTCGGTTTCGAGTGGCGACGAGGCCCTGACCGAGCTGGAGGGTGGCGCACCGGATGTCGTCATCGCCGACGTCCACATGCATGGCAGCGCCTCCGGCTACCAGGTCGCTCGGCGCTCGAAAGAGCTCTATCCCCACGTCCCGGTGTTGCTGTTGGTGGGTAGCTTCGAGCCTTTCGATCAGAACGAGTACCAGTCCTGCGGCGCCGATCGCTATCTCAAGAAGCCCTTCGAATCCGAGGAGCTCGAGAGACTGGTCGAGGAGCTGCTGACGGCCTCGGCCGCCGAAGAGCAGGCCGAGGAGCTGGCTCCCGAGCTGCCGACGGCGGTGGCTCCCGACGCCTTCGCACCGACCGCCGTGTCGATCGACCCGGTCGACTGGAGCGGGTCCGGTGGCGACGACGTGCCGAGCGAGGACGTCGTCGAGCTCGAGGACGACGGACCGAGCGGTCTTTCCCTCGATCTATCGGACCTCGAGAGCGAACCGACTCCGGCCTCCCAGGTACAGGACTTCCGCCTCGATCTCGACGAGGACGAGGAGCCGGCCGTGGCCCTGTCCTTCGATACCTCTGCCGAAGACGGTCCGGCCGTCGAGGTCACCGAGGAAGTGTCCTACGGCGAGGTCCAGTTCGAGGTCGAGGACACCGACGAGCCGCCGCTCGAGCTGGCGGAGTCCGACGACGGCACCGAGGATCTCGGGGCGCCGGCGGCGGCTTTCGACGACCAGGACGAGCCCGCGAGCGCCTACGAGGCCGTCGCCGAGGAGCCCGTGGCGGTGGGTCGCCTGAGCGACGAGGACGTCGA
>JAGQSE010000559.1 GCA_020439725.1 Acidobacteriota bacterium | reverse complement strand
GCGGCGCCATGCCGAAGTGGATGGTGGCCAAAGGACGGTCGAGAGTCGCCTCCGCTCCCGCACGCGCTCCCGCTCCGGGAGGCGACTCTCCAAGGTAGGGCCGACCCGCCGCGGTCTCCGCGGCTCCCACTCTCTCTCCTGCTCCGGATAGACCCCCACCTTCAACCGGCCCGACCGGGCCCATCGAGGGCTGGTCGGGCACCCGATACCGCTCCGCCGCCCGTGCGGCCCGCACGCATCCACCTCTTTCGAAGCGAGGTCGGGTTCCCGAGGGTCGCCCCGCCGTTCGCGGCCGTAACAGTCCCAACCCACCCTCCCGAGGCGACTCTCTACCCTTTCCCGGAGTCGCCTGGGTGGGTGTTTACCCCCCTCGGGTGAGAAATCGCGAAGAAATGCACCCTCCGGAACGTTCGGCGAGGACCACGGCGGTGTCCGCAGGGGCTCGCGTGAGGAAGAAATTGCTGTCCTAGCCGCCCTTTTTTCAAAAAACTGCTGAAAACAAGACCGGAGTGTTGTATAGTCGCTGCACTTGGTCGAGAGGTGGTGCTGATGCGACCTCGAGAGCAACAGAATCCAACGTTTCGTGACAGATACAGCGAAAAAGGAAGGTCCAACCGTAGCTCCAAACGCCTCGTCGTCGGAGCCGCAGTAGACGACGGAACCGGGCTCGGGAGCTGGAGAAACCGGAAAGGGTCCTAGGGCCCGATCCTCTATCCAAGGAGTAGGAAGATCATGGAAGCTACCGTCACCTCTCAGGACATCGCCCGCATCCGCCGTGACCTCGAGGTCGCTCCCGACATCGAAGAGGCGGCTGAGCTCATGAGCCTGGCCGGCAATGCCACCCGGCTGAAGCTCCTCTACCTGCTCGAGAGCCATGGCGAGATCTGTGTTTGCGATCTCGCCGAGATGCTCGGCGTCTCCGTTTCGGCGGTCTCGCAGCACCTCGCCAAGCTCAAGGCCCGCGGTCTGGTGGCCCCGCGTCGCGACGCGCAGACCATCTACTACCGCCTGACCGAGCACAAGTTCAACGGCAAGCTCAAGGACAGCTTCCTGAGCGACTTGCGGAACTGAAGCGAGCTCACCTCGGTGAGACCGAAGCGCCGCCGGCGCGGGCCCCCACAGGGAGGCTCGCACCGCCGGCGCTTCGTCGTTTGGGGGTTCGGCCCGCGCTGTCGGTAGTCAGCTGGACGGTACCCGGCTCCGGAGTGGCTCGGGTACAATCTTTCTAGGCCCGGCCGATTGGAACCCCCAGCGCCCTAGGAGTCCGTGATGAGTCACAGCCCTCGCCCTCGCTTCACCTTCCTCGGCCACTCGACCGTCCGCTGCGACCTTCCCACCGGGGAGGTGGCGCTCTTCGAGCCCTGGGTCGGGGGCAATCCAATGTGTCCCGAGGAGCTCAAGAGCTTCGAGCGCATCGACGCCATGCTCATCACCCACGCGCACTCGGATCACATGGGAGACGCCGTCGAGCTCGCCAAGCGCTACCGGCCGTCGAAGATCGTCGCCAGCTTCGAGATCTGCGAATGGCTCGCCGCGCAGGGGATCGAGAACGTCGCGCCGATGAACATCGGTGGCGCGCAGATGATTCTCGGGATGCGGGTGTCGATGGTCCGGGCCGAGCATTCGAGCGGGCTGGTCGAGGGCGGAAAGTTCTTCGACGGCGGCGTCCCGACGGGGTTCGTGGTCAAGATCAGCGGCGGCTACACCTTCTACCACGCCGGGGATACGGGGCTCTTCTCGGACATGCAGCTGATCGGCGAGCTGTACCGCCCCGAGCTTGCCTTCCTGCCCATCGGCGACCTGTTCACCATGGATCCGCACCAGGCCGCTCGCGCCTGCCGCTTTCTCGGCGTACGCCAGGTGGTGCCGATCCATTGGGGAACCTTCCCCGACCTGACCGGCAAGCCCGAGACGCTGCGCAAGGAGCTGCGCGACCTCGGTGTCACCTGCGAGGTCCTCGAGCTGCAACCGGGTGAGTCCTACTGAGGACACCCGCCCCGCGAACCTCCAGGTCCCGGGCGCCGTCTCTGCCGGCCGGTGAGCCGTGAAGGCCTACTACTGTGACCACTTCGTGCTCCCGCTGCCGCCGGAGCACCGGTTTCCCATGGCCAAGTACCGTCTGCTGCGCGAGCGCTTGCTCGCGGACGGAGTCCTGTCCGCCGAAGATCTCGAAGTCCCCGAACCGGCTACCGACGAGGATCTCGAGCGGGTCCACACCCGGGACTACGTTCGGCGCGTGTCCACCGGCCAGCTGACGCGGCAGGAGGTACGGCGGTTGGGGTTCCCGTGGTCGCCGGCGCTGGTCGAGCGCTCCCGCCGCTCGGTGGGCGGGACCTTGGCCGCCTGTCGCCAAGCCCTGGAAGACGGGGTGTCGGTCAATCTCGCCGGGGGCACCCACCACGCCTTCGTGGATCATGGCGCGGGTTTTTGCGTCTTCAACGACGCGGCGGTGGCGGCCAGGGCTCTCCAGGCGGAGGGCCGTGTGCGGCGGGTGGCGGTGCTCGATTGCGACGTCCACCAGGGTGACGGCACCGCCGCCATCTTCGCCACCGACCCCTCGGTGCGGACGATCTCGCTCCACGGTCGCCGCAACTATCCCTTCCACAAGGAGGCCTCCGACCTCGACCTGGAGCTCGAGGACGGCACCGGTGACGAGGAATACCTCGAGACTCTGGAACACGCCCTGGAACGCGGCTTGCAACCATTCGGGCCGGACCTGGTGGTCTACCTGGCGGGGGCCGATCCCTACCGGGGAGACCGACTGGGTCGCCTGGCGCTCACGCGGCGGGGCCTGGCCGAGCGGGACGGTCATGTTTTCGACCACTGCGCGGGCCACGGTCTGCCGGTGGCGGTGGTGATGGCCGGGGGCTACGCGCTCGACGTCACCGCCGTCGTGGACATCCACCGATCGACCGTCGCGGCGGCGGCAACCCGCGCCGCTGCCGGCCTTTGGGGAGGACGCTGACTTTCCGTTAAACTGCTTGAGCTTGGAGGGTGAAGCGCCCGGTCTCGGAGACACGCGCACCGCCTTCTGCGATCAACCCGTTGATCATCCAGGGCCGCCCGCGGGGGCCTCGGCTGTCGGGAGCCTTTTCCGGCCGCCGGACCATCGCCAAGCTCGGACCTGTTCGTCGAAAGGATGGTAGATGTGATGACTAGGACGTGGCGAGTTTTCGCGCTTCTTCCGCTCCTGGCGCTGCTCGGCGCCGGCGCGGTTCTGGCCTCCGGTGAAGGCCGCATGCTGGGTACGGTGGTCGACGAGGACGGCAACCCCATCAAGGGGGCGCAGGTCACCGTCACCTCTCCCGACCTCCCACCCTTCAAGGAAGAGACCAAGACCAAGAAGAACGGTGTCTTCTCGATGGTCTTCTCGAAGGCGTATCTGCGGTACGTCTACCACATCGAGGCCGAGAGCTACGCGCCCACCGAAGAAGAGGTCAAGACCGATCTCGGGGGCACCACGCGGCATACCTTCACCCTCTACAAGGGCGTGTCGAGCGGCGTGACCGCCACCGGTGAGAAGGCCGCCTCGACCTCGAACAAGGCGATCTTCGCGTTCAACGCCGGTGCCGAAGCCTTCCAGGCCAAGGACTACGACGGGGCCAAGGAGAAGTTCCTCTCCGCCATCGAGGCCGACTCTCAGCTGTACCAGGCCCATTCGGCCCTGGCCGACGTCTATCTGGCCACCGGGGACTATCAGTCCGCCATCGAGTCGGCGGCCCGCGCCATCGCGCAGCAGCCCAGCTACCTGCCGGCGCACCGGGTCCAGTACGAGGCCTACAAGAAGCTCGGTGACAAGGACAAGGCCGACGAAGCCCAGGCGGCCATCGCGGCGCTCGGCCAGAACTCGGAGGAGGCCAAGCGCATCTTCAACGAGGGCGTCGAGCTCAACAAGGCCGACAACAAGGAAGGCGCGCTGGCCAAGTTCCAGGAGGCGGCGACGATGGATCCGTCGTTGCCCGACGCCTACAACGCCATCGCCACCCTCGCCTTCAACCTCGAGAGGTGGCAGGAGGCGGCGGAGGCCAGCGAGAAGCTCCTGGCTCTCCAGCCCGACAACGAGAAGGCGATGCGGATCCGGTACGACGCCTATGTCAACCTCAAGGACCAGGACAAGGTCGGTGAGGCGCTGGTCGACCTGGCGAGCGTGGATCCCACCTTCGCCGGCAACAATCTCTACAACCTGGGTATCGGCTACTTCAACGACTCGAAGTACGACAAGGCCATCGATGCCTTCACCAAGGCCCTGGCCGCCGATCCGAGCCACGCCAAGGCGCACTACTACCTGGGTCTGTCGGCGGTGAACACCGGCAACAACACCCTCGCCAAGGAGCACCTCCAGAAGTTCGTCGAGATGGCTCCCGCCGACCCCGACGCGGCCGCTGCCAAGGAGATGGTCAAGTATCTGAGCTGACCTGAGACCCGTCCGGAGTGCCACGCCGCTCCGGACCTCGCGTGAGAAGGCCGGTGTCCCGCGGGCGCCGGCCTTTTTCTATGGAGACGATGGGGCTCACGAGCGAGGCTGGGCCCGCACCGAGCAGGGCAGGTCCGGGATGAACCGGTCGTGTCCGAGCCCGGCAGGGGAGGTCCGGGGGCCTGAGCCTAAGGGCGCCCGGCCTCCGGCTCGATCTCGCGCGTGAGCCATTCCTCGCGGTAGCGGCGCATCTCCTCCGTGTCGGGGAAGGACTCACCGGGACCGTAGGGATAGCCGCTCATGGCGCGGAACGGGAGCGGTTCCGCGCGATCACCGGCGTAGGTGTTGCGGTCGGCGTCCTTGTCCCAGCCATGGCTCTCGAGGAAGACCGTGCGCACCCAGCCGGCGGCCAGCGGCGGCAGCGCGGAGGCGTCGAACTCGAGAGCGATCTCGTCTCCCGGCGCCAGGATCACCGAGCGGTCGTCGGCGGCGCCGAGGAGCTCACCGACCTCGCCGTAGCGGGTGAAGCGCCCTGTCATGGGCAGCCAGGGCGACTCGCTCGTCGTGTCGTAGTAGTCGTATTCGTGGGGTGCGTTGGGCGCCTGGCGCTTCGGGGTCGTAAAGCCGCGGAAGCGCAGCTCGGCGCTGCGACTTGGAAGACGCGCGACGACCCGGGCCGCCTCGTCGTCGGGATGGGTGGTCCAGGCGACGCGGTCCCAGTGCAGCCATTGGCCGGTGACGATCCGCAGCCGGTGGGCACCGGCGGGGAGCGGCGGGGTGTCGATCACCATCGTCTTGGTCTTGCCCGCCGGGAAGCCCATCTGCGCCATCAGGACCCGCCAGCCGCCGTCGACCTCGACCTCGAGCCGGGGTGGGAAGGGCTGCGGCCCGGTGCGCTGAGCCAGCGCCAGGTTGAGGCTGGCGTCGGCGGGGAAGATCCAGCCGTCGAGATGCAGCCGCACCGGCGTCTCGGGCGCTTCGCCCAGATCGAAGGTCAGGCTCCACGGGCGCTCGGCGACGCCCTGGTAGCGGCTCGGGTCATAGCCGTCGGCGTAGACGTCGTCGCGGCGAGCGACCACGTCGGTTACGTCGTCCCCATGACCGTCCCAGGCCGCGACCACGGGCCTCAGGTCGCGGCTCGCCAGGACCCGGTCCGGGACCTGTTGGCCGGGTTGGATGCGCAGGCTGCTCGCCACCTCGACCTCCGCTGGGTGGTCGACCACCCACAGCCGCAGCGCGTCGAAATACGCCGCCTCCCACAGCTCCTCGGTGACGCTCAGCCGGTAGACGCCGTCGTCCTCGACCAGCCCGTCGACCCGCACCAGCTCGCTCGGGTCGGCGCCGGCCCACACGCCCGGCGCCAGGGGCATGCCGATGGGAGCGCCCCACAGGAGGTCGGTGACGAAGCGCATCCGCTCACCGTCCCAGGCGTAGAGGAAGGGGCAGCTCCCCTTGAGCAGTTGTTCCTCGACGATCAGCTGGTCGCGATGGACCATGAGGCGATTCTGCGGCACGCCGTTGGTCCACACGACGCGTACCAGGTAGGCCCGCCGCGAGTCTCCGAGACCGAAGTGGACGACGTCACCGTCGGCCTCGCGCAACTGGTAGGCACCGCCCGAGCGCACCTCGACCACCGCGCCGAGACCGAAGACGTTGTTCTTCGAGCTCCCCTGGTCGAGACCGCGCAGCCGCACGGCGAGCCAGTTGCGTTTCTCGCCGCCGCGGTTGACGAAGCGGCGGACACCGCCCTCGCCGGCGGTCACCAGGTCGAGGTCGCCGTCGCCGTCGAGGTCCGTGGCGGCGATGGCGCCGACCGCTCCGAGCGAGGCGGCTCCTCGGACCTCGACGGCGGTGAAGCGTCCGGCGCGTTGCTGGGCGACGACGAGACCGCTGGGGCCACCGGCGGCGAGATCGAGGCGGCCGTCGTTGTCGGCGTCGAGGGCCACCACCACGTCGAAGCTCCCCTGGGGCAACCCCTCCCAGCCCAGGGGCTCGAAGCGATCCCCGAGGTTCCGATAGACCGTGACGCCGCTGCCGGCGGTGATCAGCTCAGGGAGGCCGTCGCCGTCGAGATCCGCACTGATGACCGAGCTCGCCGCCGCTGCGGTTCCCAGCCCGACCGCCGAGGTGCGGTCCTCGAAACGCCCCTGCCGCAGGTTGCTCCAGAAGGTCACGCCGCCATCGCTGGCCACCACCAGGTCGAGGTCGCCGTCCCGGTCGAGATCGGTGGCGAAGACATCGTGGGCGCCGCGTGGGGCGCTGGCCTCCCGGGTGGGTAGAGCCTCGGCACCGACCGCGCGGAGAGGCCCCTCGAGGTCGTTGTAGAGCAGCTGGCCGGCACCGGCGGTCCCGCCCACCAGCGCGATGTCGAGGTCGCCGTCGATGTCGAAGTCGAGGGCCACGGCACCGGCGGCGCCCTGCTCTTCGAGCCCGCTGCCGGCGGTGGCCTCGGTGAGGCCGCCGGCGCCGTCACCGCGCCAGCGCGTGGCGGCCTTCGGCCCGATGGCCAGGAGGTCCTGGTGGCCGTCGTTGTCGAGGTCGAAGCACAAGAGCTTGTCGAGCCCTCGGGGCGCCGGCCGCTGCGCCGGTTCGCCGGCGGCGCGGCGAATCTCGAGGGTCGGCGTCTCACCGCTCCTGAGAAAGGCGAGGTCGGGTTTCTGATCGCCGTCGAGGTCGCAGGCGACGAGGCCGGTCACCGAACCGGCGCTGGCGCCTTCACCGGCCGGTGCCTCGGTGAGCTCGAAGTACGCCTCTCCCGGAGCGCCGAAGTCACCCCGCGCCGCGACGCCGACGAACTCCTGAACCGGGATCCCCTGGATGCCGGTGAGCAGCTCGCGCAGGCTCTCGCGGTACATGGCGGTGATCTTGAGCACGTTCTCGAGCCTCAGCGCGGGCACGCGGGCGCTCGAAAGGTCGCCGGACTTGAGGGCCGAGAGCACCATCTCCATGGCGGTGGTCGCCACCGGCGGCGCCTGCCACAGGAGCTCGCGGATGCGCAGGAAGGCGGCGGTGGCGTCGCGCCGGTCGCCGTCGGCGATGGCGCGCTGGCCGCGGGCCGAGAGCACGACGACGTTCTCGGGGCGTAGCTTGGCGAGGCGCTCGACGGCCCAGCCGGCGGCCTGGTTCGCCGTCTCGCCCTCCATGGTCGATGCCTGGCGGTAGAGCCCGTAGAGCACCTCGGGGTCGTCGGGGGCAGCCTCGGCGGCGGCGCGGTAGGCGGCGAGGGCGTCGTCGGCGCGGCCGCTCCATTGCAGGATGTCGCCGCGGATGGCCAGGAGGTCGCCACGCCCCGGAGCCTTCTCGAGGGCGCGGTCGATCTCCACCAGGGCTTCCTCGGAGCGCTGCTGGCGGAGCAGCGAGATCGCCAGGTCGGCATACCCCAGGGGCTCGTCGGGGACCTCGTGGATCAGCGCCCGGAAGCTCTTCTCGGCCTTTTCCGGGTGCTCGTTCTCGAGCTGGGCGAGACCGACGTCGCGAAACCCCACCGCATCGCTGGAGATCGGCTTCGGGGTCGCGGCGGCGGCCAGGGCCGGGATGAGGAGGACGGTCGCGAGGAGGCCGGTGGCTCGTCTCATGGCGCGCATTCTACGTCCCCCGCCGGCGGCCGGCGGTATGATCGGCTCCCTATGACCGATTCCCAGAGCGAGCTCCCGACCGCCGTCAGCGCCGGTTCCGCGCCGCGCCGGCGCCTCTTTCTGATCGACGGCTTTTCGAACATCTTCCGCGCCTTCTACGCGATCCGCAATCTGTCGAACTCGCGGGGCGAGCCGACCAACGCGATCTTCGGATTCCTCCAGATCCTGCGCAAGCTTCTGCGGGACGAGCAACCGGAGCTCATCGGCGTCGCCCTCGACGTGTCCCGCAAGACGGTGCGCAGCGAAAAGTTCGAGGCCTACAAGGCGCATCGGCCACCGATGCCCGAGGACCTGAGGCCGCAGATCCCGTGGATCCGCAAGATCCTCGAGGCCTACCACATCCCGATCCTCGAGCTGCCCAACTACGAGGCCGACGACGTGCTCGGGACCCTGGCCACCCGCGCCGCCGAGGAGGGCTACGAGGTGGTCCTGGTCTCCGCCGACAAGGACCTGATGCAGCTGGTGGCGCCGCGCATCTCGCTCTTCCACACCGGCCGCTCGAAGGTCTACGACCCGGCCGGGGTGGAAGAGGACTTCGGCGTGCCGCCGGCGGAGGTCACCGACGTCCTGGCGCTCGCCGGCGACACCAGCGACAACGTCCCCGGTGTTCCGGGCATCGGGCAGAAGGGGGCGGTGCAACTGATCCGCGAGTACGGCAGCCTCGAGGCGTTGCTCGATGCCGCCGGCGAGATCAAGAGAAAGAGCTACCGCGAGGGGCTCGAGCAGAACCGCGACCTCGCCGAGCTGTCGAAGGAGCTGGTGACCATCCACCGGGATCTGCCGATCCCCTTCGAGCCGGACAAGCTTCACCGCGATCCGCCCGACGACGCGGCCCTGCGAGACATCTTCGCCGAGCTCGAGTTCCACTCGCTGGTCGAGGAGCTCGAAGCGGCGGCGCAGAAGGAGCGCCCGACGGTGGCGGCTGCCGAGGCGACCACCGCCGAGGCGTGGCAGAAAGCCGCCACCGCGCTGTCCGGCGAGGTCTGTGCTTTCCTCGTGGGCACCGACGAGCCCCTGGCCCTGGTCGCC
>JAGQSE010000558.1 GCA_020439725.1 Acidobacteriota bacterium | reverse complement strand
CCCGCCGCCATGACCAGCCCAGCGACCCACAACAGCGTGCGGCGACCCGGCCTCTTGGAACTCTCGCTCATCGAATTGATCTCCTCGGGCAAGTCCACGATCGGTTTGCGGGGTTCGTGGCCCCCGGGCTTCGCTCTCGGGAACGAACTCCAAACACAGCCCCCTAACCACGACCGGAACGCCGGAACCCTCCGGACGACCGGTGCCGCGCTGCCCGCAGCCCCGGCTCGCGGGCGGTCCGCAGGCGACGGCCCCTGAGGCAGCGGCCCCTAGAGCAGGACCAAGGTGGGGGGCTCGAAAAGAGACGGCCTATTGTAGACCAGGACTACGCTACCTAGAAGTGGGGTTCCTGGGCGCTCCGGCGCCGCAGAGCCGAGGGTCGTGCCGACGGAGGCGTCTCAGGGGCCGCCGGGCGAAGACCCGCGAAGCTCCGTCAGGAGGTCCAGGGCGTCACGCTGGCCGGGCTCTGCCGCGAGGATCCGCTCGAGCTCCGCCTCCGCCGCCGCTGTCTCCCCCGCTCCGACCAGGGCACGGGCGAGGAGAAAGCGCGTCGCCAGGTCGTCGGGAGACTGTTCGAGGGCCCGCCGGTACTGCTCGACGGCGTCGTCGAAGCGGCCCGCCCGGGCGAGAACGCCGGCCAGGTTCTCGCGCGCCTCTAGCATCCCGGGGTCGAGCGTCAGCGCGCGCTCGAAACGCTTCACCGCGCCCTCCGTGTCGCCGAGCATGGCGCGCACCAGACCGCCGTTGTAGGCCACTTCCACCGACGCCGGCACCGACTTCCAGCCACGCTCGAAGACCGCGTCCGCCTCGTCGAGACGCCCTGCCTGGCCGAGCAGGATCCCCAGCTGGACGTAGGCGGAAGCATTGGCCGGAGCCGCCGCCAGGGACGCCTCGTACTCCTCCACCGCCAGGTCGACCTCCCCACGGCCCCAGGCGTCACGGGCCAGCAGCTGGTGCATCCGCGCCGGCTCCTCGCCACGCTCGAGGGCCAGCCGGGCATGCCGCCGGAGCGCCTCCGAGTCCCCCGCCACCAGGTCGAGGCCGGCCAGCGAGGCGGCATTGCCCGGCGTCGCCGCCAGCCCCCAGCGCTCGAGAGCTTGCAGGTGACGGCGGGTCGCCGCCACGCGCTCACCGATCTCGGGCTCGATGACCAGCGGTGCGCCGGTGACATCGAGGGCCGCCCGCTGGACCCCGCCGGTGGCGCGGAGCCCACGGTCGCCGAGGGCCAGCAAGCCACGCATGGAGGCGCTGTGAAGCCACAGGACAGCAACCGCCACGAGGAGCCCCCAGGCGACCCAACCGCGACCGGTGAAGCGGCCGCCCTGCTTGAGCCGCCAACCGCGGAAGGCACGGTCGGGGCGGCGGACGAGCTCGACCGCCTGGAGCACCAGGTAGGCGAGGATCGCGGCCAGACCGAGGCTCATGAGAAACGGCACCAGCCGGTAGAGACCGCGGAAGCTCAGGAAGGCGGCGACGAAGCCGACGGCGAGCACCGCCTCCTGCCAGCCCGGAAGCCCTCCCCTCGACCGCACCGGTCTCTTCGCCCCAGCCTTGCCGCGAGCTCCGAGGGCAATGGGGCCGGCGCCGTAGTACAGGGCATCGTTGGGGCAGACGCTGACACAGTCCATGCACTTCATACAGCCGGCGTCGACCACCATGCCGAAGGTGCGGACCTCCTCGTGCACCCGGACGTTGGACGAGCACACCGCGGTGCAATGACCGCAGCCCTCGCAGGCGTCGGTGACGCGGATGCGCAGCGGCGACACCTTGTCGACCGCGCCAAAGATCGCGCCGTAGGGACAGGCGTAGGTGCAGAAGCCCTTGGCACCGAGGAAGTAGACGATGACGAAGCCGCACAGGATGAAGGTCAGCGCACCGATGATCCAGCCGGGAAAAGTCTGCCAGAGCTCCGTGGTGGTCAGCTCGAAACCGACTCGGCGGAAACTGTCGCCGATGGCGAGCCGGTAAGCCACCGGCCACAGGAACATGTAGACGAAGGCGACCGCCGGCACCCAGGCGAGAACCCGCGACCGCAGCGGCGCCGGGCGGATGCCGATCTTGCCGAGGAGCCAGCGGCAGAGGTCCTGGAGAGCCACCAGGTGACAGCCCCAGCCGCAGAAGAAGCGGCCGAAGACCGCGGTCAGCAGGATGGCGACGGCGAAGAAGATCAGACCGGCGTTGACCATGCCGATCTTGGCGAAGGCCATGGCCTCCGACGGTTCCACCGGCGTCACGCTCCGCCCCCGGAGCAGCCAGTGGGCGATGTGCAGCGCGATGACCCCATGGACCGCGACGAGCACGGCGGCGCGGCGGCTGCCCATCTTCGACGAGCGGATCGCCCCCCCCTTGGAGGATCCCGGCGCGGAAACCCCGCGAGGGCGGGGCTCGCGAACCACGGGCAGGGGGCGGACCGGACGGCGCGGCATGGCCGGTAGCGTACCGCGAAGAGCCTCTCGAGGCGCCCGCCGGAGAACCCCGGAGTCTTGCCTGCCTCGCGCCGGCGCTTGTAACATTTCGAGGTGAAACCCTCTTCATGCTCCGTAGTGGCGTGGCTCCTGCCGAGCCTGCTCGTCGCGCTGGTCCTCTCCCCACCGGCCCGGGCCGCGCTCCCCGACCACCCCGCCATCCGGCACGCCGGTGCCGCCGACTGGGTCGAGCCCGCCGGTTCGGACGACCTGCCCCAAGCCGCGGGTGGCACGCGCGGTGTCGCGTACCTGCGTCTCGACGACCAGGTCCTGGTCGCCGGGGACGCCAGCGCCTGCTTCCGTGACCGGCTGGTCGAGGTGACCAGCCAGAACGGGCTCAACGTCGCCTCCCAGTGGGAGATCCACTTCGCACCGGCCTTCCAACGGGTCGTGGTCCATACCGTCGCCCTGCGCCGCGACGACGTCTGGTACGACCGTCTGGCCAGCACCGAGGCGTCGGTGCTGCATCGCGAGGACGAGCTGGGGAGCAAGATCTACAACGAGGAGCTCACCCTGCTGCTGGTCTTGAGCGACGTCCGGGTCGGCGACGTCGTCCGCATCGCCTACACCCTCGAGGGCGCCAACCCGATCTTCGGCGGCCGCAGCGGTGGCTCCTTTCCCCTCGCCTGGGGCGTGCCCGTGTCGCGGCTCGACCTGCGCTTCACGATGGCCGCGACGACCCCCTTCCACTTCCGGGTGCTCGGCGACGCGCCGCCGCCCGAGGAGCGGGTGGAGAACGGCCGGCGCGAGATCCGCTGGCACCTCGAAGACCTGCCCGATGTGGACTTCGAGGCCAACGCTCCCGACTCGTGGATCCGGCTGCCCTTCGTCGCCGCCACCCAGTTCGCCACCTGGGCCGAGGTCGCCGCCTGGGGCTCGCCACTTTTCGCCCCCGAACCGCTGCCCGCCGAGGTGGCGGCGGTGGCGGCGCGGATCCGCACCGAGCATCCCGACGACCCGGAGGCGCGCTTCCTCGCCGCGAGCCGCTGGGTGCAGGACGAGATCCGCTACTTCGCCATGGCCCTCGGCCCCCATTCGCACGCTCCCTACGACGTCGATCAGATCGTCCGACGCCGCTTCGGCGACTGCAAGGACAAGACGCGGCTGCTGCTCTCGCTGCTCGCCGCGGTCGGGATCGAGGCGGCGCCGGCGCTGGTCCGCACCGATCTCGACGTCAGCGAGTGGTTGCCGACCCCTCTGGCCTTCGACCACGTCGTCACGGTGGCCGAGGTGGCGGGCCGCGAAGTCTGGGTCGACGCCACCCTCACCCATCAGGGGGGCGCCAGCAGCGACGACCTCTACTTCCCCGACTACCACACCGCCCTCGTGCTGCGCCCGGAGACGACGGGGCTGACCGGCATCGGTCTCGAGCAGACGCGCCCCGGCATCACGGAGGTGCGCTACGACTACCGCGTCAGCGAGGCCGGCGAGCCTCTCGAGGTCCGGATCGCCAGCGTCTACGAGCGCGACGGCGCCGAATCGATGCGCCGCCTCCTCGATGGCACCTCGCCCGAGGACCTGCTCGAGAGCTATGTCGAGTACTACTCGGACGGCCCGCGGAAGGTGGAGTCTCTCGCTCCCCTCGAGATCAGCGACGACCGCGACGCCAATCGCCTCGAGGTCGACGAGAGCTATCGGGTGGTCGAGTGCTGGCAACCGGACGAGCAGCGCACGACCTGTAATCTCCTGCCCCTGAACCTCGGCAGCCGGCTGGTCGAGCCGCAAGCGACCGATCGCGAGGCGCCGTTGTGGCTCCCCGAGCAGCTCCATATCCGCGAGACCATCGCGATCCAGGCAGCGACCCCGTGGGAGTTCTCACCGGTCGACGTCGCCGAGCGGAATCCCTGGTTCGCCTACACCGTCACCTCGAAGCCCGCGGAACAGAGCATCGAGCTGGTTTACGAGCTCGAGACCTTGGCCGCCGAGGTCGAGCCGCAAGCGATCCGCCGCTACGCGTCGAGCCTCAAGACCCTCACCGACTCGGTGGGCTACTCGCTCTATACCGAGGAGGACGATGCAGAACCCGCCGACTCGGAAGCCCAGGACATGGTCTACGGGATCATCGGCTGCGCCGTCATCCTGTTCGTCGCCGTGGTAGGAATCGGTGGCCTCGTCGGTCTCGTCGTGCTGCTCCGCAAGCGGAGCCCCAAGACCCGGTCCGGCCCCCCGGCGAGCACCGCCGACGGCGTCTGTCCGCGTTGCTCCGCCACCCTCGATCCCGGCGGCCGCTACTGTCCCCGCTGCGGCCTCGACCTGAGGCCCGTAGCCAAGACGGGCGGCACCCACCCGGGGCTCATCGTGGTGGCCATCACCGCCGTGCTGGTCTTCGCCGTCGCCATGATCGGCATCGTCGCGGCGATCTTGATCCCCAACTTCATCGACGCCCTGGGCAAGGCCCGGCAACTGCGCACCGTCGCCGAGCTCCGTTCGTGGTCCTCGGGTCTGGACCGCTACCACAAGCGGGAAGGCACCTATCCGGACGCCGAAAGCCTCGAGGCCCTCGCCGCGATCCTCGCCGCGGAGGCGCCGGCCGACGGCTGGTCGATGGCCGACACCTGGAAGCACCCCTTCGTCTATCGCTGCTGGAACGAGACGGGCGGCAGCGGCTGTGACACCTTCCGCATCGCCAGCCCCGGCACCGACGGCGTCCTCTCCGATCCGAGCCTCGAGAGCTATGAGACCGGCTCCT
>JAGQSE010000557.1 GCA_020439725.1 Acidobacteriota bacterium | reverse complement strand
TTCTTGGGCGATTGTAGCCGCCAAACCGAGGCGTCGTGTGGCGGGATTGTGGTGGGGGCGGGGCTGGGGTGGCCGCCCGCAGCTTGCGGTCTCGATCATCTGCCCTGCACGACCGTCTCCCTACCCCGCACAACCGCCTCCGCGACCTTTTCCGTCATTGTCGCGCCAAGCGGGAATCCACGCCTCGCCGCAACGAAGCGGCCGCCAATCTGCGCCCACGCCCTGCTGTAGACTTGGCAAAACTTCAAGGATCAAAGATGACGCAATTCAGCTGGCTGCATCTCACCGACCTCCACGTCGGGATGAAGGGTTCCGATCATCTCTGGCCTGGAGCCCGGCAAGCCGGCGCGACTCGACCTCGGCTTGCATTTCCCCGGCGCTGCTCTACACTGAAGTTATGACCAAGACCGAAGTCAGAGACCAGGCCCTCGAGCTGCCAGAGTCCGAGCGACTCGCACTCGCCGAGGAGCTTTGGGCGAGCGTCGAGGACCCCAACGCCTATCCCGAGGCCCTGTCGCTGCCGCAGTGGCAGAAGGACCTGCTCGACCAGCGTCTCGAAGAGAACCACGACGACCCCGGCAAGCCCTGGGAGCAGGTCAAGGCAGAGATCTGGCCTACCGGTTCGTGACCCCACGAATCCACCTCAGCTCGACTGCGCAGAAAGACGTCGCCGCCGCCAAGGAGTGGTACGCCGACCAGAATGTTCCTGGTCTCGATCTCCTGTTCCAGGGCGAGCTGGAGCACGTCTTCCGCCAGGTGGAGAGGTTCCCCGCCGGATTCCCCGTGGTCCATCGAGACCTCCGCCGCGCCAACCTGCATCGCTTTCCCTACGCCGTCTTCTTCCACCCGCGCGGCGACAAGCTCTACGTGGTCGCCGTCATTCACCACGCTCGGCACCCTCGCGTCTGGCAACGACGCAGGTAGCCGGCCGTCCAGGGAAGCAGACGTCTACTGCCGGGCAACATCCTGGTCGGCATCGCCGGAGCCTCTCTCGGAGGATTTTTCTTTGGCGTGCTTGGTGTAAGTCTCGGTGGCGGGTTGCTTGTGACCTGCTAACCCCAATTCGGTCCGCCGGGAATGAGACACTGGCGGCAGCAAGAGGGGGACGCAGATGCGCAAGAGTCGGTTCAGCGAAGAGCAGATCATCCGAATTCTCGGTGAGGTCGAGGCGGGCGCTCCGGTCAAGGACGTGTGCCGAGGTCATGGGCTGTCGACGGGCACGTACTACCGCTGGAAGGCCAAGTACGGTGGCATGGACGTCAACGAGGCGCGACGACTCCGAGAGCTCGAGCAAGAGAATCGGCGGCTAAAAGTAGCCTTGGCCGAGGTGACGCTCGAAAAGCAGGCCCTCAAGGAAGCCTTAGCAAGAAAATGGTGACGCCCGCGGCCCGGCGCGCGGCGGCTTCCTTCTTCCGGGATCAGCTGAACCTGAGCGAGCGCTCCTCTTGCCGCCTGGCAGGCTTCAGCCGCTCGTCGTTCAGACGTCCGAGGCTGCGAGAGCTCAAGGATCAGCCCTTGGAAAAACGGCTCCAGGAGCTGGCCCAAGAGCGACCTCGCTTTGGCTACCGGCGCCTCCATCTCTTCCTGGAGCGAGAGGGGTGGGAAGTGAGCTGGAAGCGCGTCTATCGGCTCTACCGGAAGCTGGGGTTGGCGGTGCGCCGGAGGAAGCGCAAGCGGGTCGCCGGGGGCAACCGCCAGCCTCGGGTCGTTCCGATCCGAGCGAACGTGCAGTGGTCTCTGGACTTCGTGCGGGACACGCTCTCGAGCGGTAGGGTGTTCCGGACCTTGAACGTTGTGGACGACGCGACGCGAGAGTGCTTGGCCATCGAGGTAGACACTTCGCTGTCCGGAGCGCGCGTGGGCCGGGTGCTGGACCGGATTGCTGCCCAACGGGGCGCCTTTCCGGCTCGGATCGTCCTCGACAACGGTCCGGAGTGCCGGAGCCAGGCTCTCGACCAGTGGGCCTATCAGCGGAAGGTCGACTTGAGTTTCATCCGGCCAGGTCGACCGATTGAGAACTGCTTCGTCGAGAGCTTCAACGGGAGATTCCGCGACGAGTGCCTGAATACGCACTGGTTTCTGAGCCTGGCCGATGCTCGGAGGACGATCGAAACCTGGCGAGAGGACTACAATCGAGTCCGACCCCACAGCTCGCTCGATGATCAGACGCCGGAGGAATACGCTCGGAAGTTACAGAACTCATGGTGCCAAAACGGTTAGCAGGTCAAACCGAAACCCACTGGTCAGGTCGATTCTCGCAGTCTACAGACTACGCGAATCGGTACCGGGAAGCTATAGTCTCAAGCGTGGGAAATGTGGTCTTGAGGAATGGAATTCAACTTACGGAACATTATACCGCGTCGTGATGACAGAAAATGAGGTCGAGCCGGGTTTCAATTTCCGTAGACTGCGCGGTCTCATAGAAAAGAGCAATGAGTAAGAGGCCTAGCCCGGATTGATCACCGTATTGACAGAAAGAGGCGCCCATTTGTGCTATAAGTTGTTTGTCTAGAACGACTTAGAAGCACGAAAGGAGACGGTCCTTGAACGTAGACTGCACCGCGCAGCAGTACCTCTTTCAAGCCCCGGGGCGGCGCCAGGTCGTGGCGGCCTTTGATGGCGGGACGATCACCTCGGACGGTGGCGCGGTGTTGCTGCCGCAGGTGGACGACCTCAGCCGCCTCCTGCGGGACTTCGCCGCCTGCTTCCACGATGCCCGGGATCCGGATCAGATCGAGCACACGGTCGAGGATCTGCTTCGGTAGCGGGCCTTTGGGCTCGCTCTGGGCTACGAGGATCTCAACGGCCATGACACGCGTCATCCACCGAGCCAGAACCCAACGCGACCTGAACGTTCTCGACCAACAGCGCCATCCCTCACACCCACCCCCGCAGCAACCCCAAGGCCGGTGCCACGCGGATCCCTTCGGGGGTCACGTAGTCCTTCTCTCCCTCGAGCGAGATCTGCCAGGCGTCGGCTTGGGGGTAGTGGCGTTTCAAGTAGCGGAGGCTCTTGTCGACGGGGGCGTCGGAGAGCTTGCACTCGACGAGGAGGAGGGGCTCGCGGCCGTCGGTGACCACGAAGTCGACCTCGCGGCCGTCCTTGTCGCGGAAGTAGCGGAGCTGCCATTCGAGGCCCTGGGTGTCCTGCTGGTACTCGATCCACTTGAGCAGGTGGGACGCGACGAGGTTCTCGAAGCGGGGGCCCGGGTCGCGGACGAGGGACCAGTCGAAGTGGTAGAGCTTCGGGGCCTTCTTGATCGCCCGGATCGTCGGCTGGCCGAGGGGTGGGACACGGAACACGGCGTAGAGGCGTTCGAGGACGTCGAGCCAGTGGCTGACCGTGTGGTGGCTGACCTGGAGGTCCTCGCGGAGGGCGTTGACCGACAGCGGCGAGCCCACCAGCTCGGGGAGCCGGAGCATCAGGAGCTCGAGGCGGCCCAAGTCCTGGACGCTCTCGAGGCTGGGGAGCTCTTCCTGGATCAGCAGGTTCCGGTACTCGCGAGACCAACGGCGGGCTTCGACCTCGGAGCCTGAGAAGTAGGGTTCGGGGAAGCCGCCCAAGGTCAGCAGAGTCTGCAACTCAGCCGTCGTTTCGAGCTCGAGCTCCGCCGCCGACAAGGGATGGAGGTGAAGCAGGTGATAGCGCCCCTGGAGGGAGTCGCCCGAGTAGCGGTAGTAGTCGAGGCGGGCGCTGCCGGTGACCAGGATGCGCTGCCCCGGACGCCGGCCGTCGTAAAGACCCTTGAGGTAATCCCTCCAGCTCGCGAACTTGTGGATCTCGTCGAAGATCCATAGGTCCCCCGACGGCAGCTCGCGCTTCAGGATGCGTTCGCGGTGCTCGGCGACGTCCCAGTTGAGGTAGGCCTCACGGGCACCAGGCAGATGTTGGGCGAGTGTCGTCTTGCCTACCTGACGCGGCCCTGCGACGAAGACCATCTTCTGGTCGAGGTCTTTCCTCACCTGCGGCTCGAGATAGCGGGAGCTCAGCTTCATGAACCGAGACTACGGCTATCTTGCACCCCTGTCAAAAAAGGTCGCGACCATTTTGCAGCGGCCTGCAAGATGGCCGCGACCCTCTGAAGGCCCCGTCTCAGTCCGAGAACGGCCGGCGGAGCGGACAGATCACTCGGCCTTCGGAAGCGAGCGCTTGCCGTGCCCGCCTCGATCTTGCTACCTTCGCCTCAAGATTCACTCCGATTCGATCCACGTCTGCTTTCCGCCCCCACTGGCCCGAACACGGGCCACGAATGGAAGGAGAACCGCATGGACCTCA
>JAGQSE010000556.1 GCA_020439725.1 Acidobacteriota bacterium | reverse complement strand
TGTGCTCCCTCGGCGGCGATGGAGACGACGACGACGATGATGACGACGACGATGACGACGACGATGACGACGACGATGATGACGACGACGATGATGACGACGACAACGGCGGCCATCACGGTGGTCATCACGGCGGTCATCACTGAGCCCTGACGGCGTTGGCTCGGCCGTTCGAGCCAACGCCCGTCCAGCCTCGACCGAAACCGGCGCGGTGAGTCCCTGCACGGGGGCTCACCGCGCCGGTGTTTTTGTCTGGGGTCGGCGCCGGCTCGCGACCCCCGGCGAGCTCGCGGGCGACGGAACGCTGGAGTCGGAAGGGGTTGCGTGAATGCGCCAGATGAAATCTAAGAGCCCAATACAACAGATCTTCGTAGTTGCCTGACGATCTCCTGACGTTGAAGCGGTGCAATGAGCGGCAGGTTCGGAAGCCGCGGCGCCGGCCAGAGGCCGGGATCCCCCACCTGCAGCTCTTTCTCCAAGGTCTCCGATGATCGCCGCCCCAGCCGGCTCGCTCCGGCAAGTCAGGAGGGCAGCGATCGGCCGCCCGGAGCCCGAACCAGCGGATTCTTCTTTCTTGTCGTCGAATCGGATCAGCGGAGGAGTCTTTCCATGACCAGATCGCTAACCAAGGTCTCGATCGCCGCCCTCGGCCTGGCCCTCGGCCTGGCGAGCCCCTATCTGCCCAACCTGTCCGGGGAGGCGAGCGGACTCGAAGTGTCGACCGCCTGGGCCGCCCCGGCCAGGCCGAGCGACGCAGCGGTGGACATCGAGTACCAGGCTCGCCAGGAGCTCGAGGACTCGCTGGCTCGCGGCTTCGCCCCCGACCAGGGCAGTGACGGCAAACCCGGGCTCGGCGGTACGCAGCCGGCGGTGGGTTTCCGTTGCTTGCCGTCGTGTGCCGCGGACGACGCGCGCTTTCTGGCCGTCGCGAGCGGTGCCAGCCTGGCGACGCTAAGCGAGACCTCCCTCGACATCGAGGTCGGAGCGCCGGCGGGGAGCACCAGCTTCCAGTTCGGCATCTTCGATGGCGATGCCGACGCCGGTGCTGGTGATCGCAACTGGGACGTCGGCTCCGGCCTCTTCGAGTACACGCTCTACGCGGATCCGCTCCGCGACGGCACCGGGACCGAGGTCGTTGCCGGCCCCTTCTCGAGCGGCTCGCTGCCCAACAACGACTGGTTCGACGTCACCGTCAACACCGGCCCCGAGGCCCAGGCTCCGAGCGGCCATTTCTTCTACCGCCTGTCCATCGAAAGCCTCGACGAGTCCTCCGTCGTGCTCAACTCCTTCAAGGTGCGGACCGAGGGAGTGATGACCATCGAGGTGTCACAACAACCCTTCGGCTTTTACGCCGCCATCCAGAGCCAGGGGGATGCGCTGACGGTGTTCCCGGGCTTCCCTGCCTACGACCCGTCGATCCCTTCCTCGACCACCTACGACGGCACCTTCGACGTGTTCATCGACGTGCCGGCGGGGATGGACGAGCTGGTTCTGTGGGGCGGTGACCTCGACTTCGGGGCCTACGACGGCTCGACCGTCGACAGCGACGACCCCAACACGCCCAACGCGCCCTTCCTACCCGACTGGGCGACCAGCGACGCGGTGCCCGAAGGCGTGGCGGTCGGGATCAACGGCACCTCGGGCAATCCGCCCGACGACGTCGACCCGGCCGGCCTGGGGATGTTCCTGCAGCGCTCGCCCTCGATCGTCTTCGACGTGATCGCTCCCGATGGTGCCGTGTATTCGAATCAGAACCCGTCGGGCAACCAGGAGTGGGAGCTCTTCCGCATCGCCACGGGCCCCTTCGATCCGTCGCAGACCGACGTGCCGGCGACCTCGCTTCCCGGCGGTCCGTACATCGTCCACGCCAGCGGCGTCGACATGCAGAACCTCAACTTCTGGCGCTTCTTCCATCCGGTGATCTGCGAGGACGTCGACGGCTCGCCCTGTCAGCCGCTGCGCGCCTTCCTGGTCGGGGACACGGTCTTCGAAGACAGCGACGGCGACGGCTTCCAGGATCCCGGGGAGTCGGGGATCGACCACGTGATGATCGAGCTGCTGTCCGCCAACGGCGCCGTCATCGACCAGGCGCTGACCTCCGGTGGCGGTGCCTACGTCTTCGAGGTCGACGCCGGTGCCTATTCGGTGCGCGTGGCGGCGAGCAACTTCGCCCCCGGTGGCGCTCTCCAGGGGATGGTTTCGACGACCGGTGACGAGATCTCCGACACGGTGGTCGACGACAACGTCCTGACCTACGACTTCGGCTATTCCGGCACCGGTAGCATCGGCAACTTCGTCTGGCTGGACGCCAACGGCGACGGTATCGACAACGAGCCCGCGGGTTCGGGCATCGCGGGCGTCACGGTGCGGCTCACCGGCGCCGGCGCCGATGGCAGCCTGGGGACGGGAGACGACGTCGTCTACACGCCCCAGGTCACCGACGCCGCCGGTGGCTATCTCTTCACCGACCTCTCGCCGGGCACCTATCGCGTCGACGTCGACGAAACCACCCTGCCCGCGGGGCTCCAGCTGACCACCGGCAACGAGCCGCTGACCGTCGCCCTGGCCTCCGGTCAGGACTACGACGACGCCGATTTCGGCTACCAGGCGAGCGGTGCCGGGACCTGCACGCTCGAGCCCCTCGATCTGGCCAACGGGTTCAGCCTTTTCGTCCTCGGGGACCTGTCCCACGCCAACACCGATGCCGAGGGCCGCGTGGCGGCGGGCGGCAACGGCACCTTCAGCAGCTATGGCGTCGGCGTCAAGCTGACCAACTCGAACGGCACCCGCGACGACCTGGTGGTGGGCGGTGACATCACCTACACCAACGGCACCGTCTACAACGGCAACCTCGTCTATGGCGGCACCGCCAGCTTGAGCGGGGTGACGGTGCTGCACGGCACCGCGCGTCAGGACGCGCCCATCGACTTCACCGCGGCCCGGACCTACCTCGAGGGCGCCTCCGGTCAGTGGGCGGCCCTGCCCGCCAACGGCACCACCACCGTCCAGTATTGGGGCGGCCCGACGGCGCAGATCACGCTCGATGGCAGCGACGCCGACCTCAACGTCTTCGACCTCGGCGGCGCGGACCTGTCGGCGGCCAACACGCTCAACATCAACGCTCCGTCGGGGTCCACCGTGGTCGTCAACATCGACGGCGCGACCAACCGGATGCAGTACTTCGGCATTTCCGTCAACGGCACCGACAAGACCCACGTGCTCTACAACTTCTTCGAGACCACCAGCCTGACGTTGCAGGGCATCGGGATCCAGGGGTCGGTCCTCGCGCCTTACGCGCACATCGACTTCAACAACGGCAACATCGACGGCACCCTGATCGGCGCCTCGATGTCCGGCTTCGGTGAGGTCCACCACTACCCCTACGCCGGCTGCCTGCCGCCCTACGAGCCGCCCGGGGGCGGTGAGCCCGGCTCCATCGGTGACCGGGTGTGGTGGGATGCCGACGGCGACGGGGTGCAGGATCCCGGCGAGCCCGCCTTGAACGGGGTCGGGCTGACACTCTTTGACGCCGCCAGCACACCGGTAGCCATGGCGACCACCGCCGGCGACGGCGAGTACACCTTCAGCGACGTGCCGCCGGGCACCTACAAGGTGATCGTCGATGCTTCGACGTTGCCGCCGGGGCTCTTCCCGAGCTTCGACGCCGACGGCATCGCCAGCCCCGACCAGACCACGGTGCCCCTCGCCTCGGGCGAGACCCGCACCGACGTCGACTTCGGCTACCTGGCGAGCGAGATCGACTACTGCGTGTCGCGGGCGCTGTCCGACCCGACCTGGCACAACGGCCACGACGACCACGCGCTGTGGTTGCCGGGGATCGGGCGTCACTTCGTCTTCGAGGCGCCGAGCGAGTTCACCGAGTATCCCGACGGTACCGCGCATCTGGTGGCCACGGCCTTCGACCTGACCAGCCCGACGCGGCGCTTCCAGGTCGACGTCACCTTCACCGGCCGTAGCGATACCCCGCCGCCGGGGAGCCCGAAGAAGGAGCTCAAGGCGTCCGCCTATGCGGAGAACGGTGGTCCCGTGGACATTGCCACCTGGCACTACTACAGCGACTTCACGGGGTACCTCTTCGGCGATGGCGCCCTGGTCGGCGCCGCCATCGAGGTCGAGCGCCGCGGCCCTGCCTTCCAGGTGGGAGTCGGAGCCAGTGGCAAGAACATCCACCTGGGCGGTTCCGGCTGGCTCACCTGGCAGGTGTTGGCGCAGCCCATCAACGGCAGCCTCCAGGAGACCGGTGAAGGCGACTTCAACCTCGACTTCGGCACCTGCCCGTCGGGGGGCGTTTGCCTGCCCGACATGGACTTCGAGACCGGCGGTGACTTCTTCCCGCTCTACCCCGGCGACATCGTCGACGAGCAGTTCGCGCCCTACGGCGTGCACGCCAGCACCAACGCCCCGGCTTCGCACCCCCTGATGATCTTTGGCAGCGGTGCCCCCACCGGCGGTGACGATGACCTCGGGACGCCCAACGAGGACTTCCTCGGTCCGGGCATCGGCAGCGGCGGCGCCGCCGGCACCGACGGCGAGAACGCCCTGTCGCTCTACAACCTGCTGATCCTCTCGGAGGACGGAGACTCGAACGATCCCGACGACAACGCGTCGGGGGGTACGATGGTGTTCGAGTTCGACACCGCGGTCGAGCTGACCTCGGTGAAGCTGGTCGACATCGATGCCAACGAGTCCGTCCAGGTCCGGGCCTACGATGCCGGCGGCTTCCTGCTGACCATCGCGGCGTCCCTTCCCCTGGGTGACAACAGCGTCCAGGAGGTCTTCGCAGAGACCACCGGAGTACGCCGGCTCGAGCTGGTGTTCTCCGGCAGCGGAGCCCTTGCCCAGATCACCTACTGTGGCGGTCCGGGTGGCGGCGATGACGACGATGACGATG
>JAGQSE010000555.1 GCA_020439725.1 Acidobacteriota bacterium | reverse complement strand
TCGGGCCACTCTCCGGCCTCCATCGCCGTGTCGCGGCGCCGCCGGAGGGCTCTGAGGCCGAAGCCGGGGAACTCGCGCAGGACGCGATTCCTGATCTCGAGGGCGACGTCCTTCTCGCCCCGTGCTTCATAGTCCTCGGCCAGGCGGTAGAGCACCGCGACGCTGTGGGGGAAGAGGACCGAGGCGCGACGATGCTGGTCGATGGCCTCGTCGACCCGACCGGCGAGGCGCAGCACCTCGCCGTAGCGCACCAAGACCTCGAAGGCCTGGGGGCGTTCCGCCAGCACGGCTTCGAGCTCCTCGGCGGCGCGACGCCATTGGTGGTCCGTCTGGTAGTCGATGGCTCGCTGGAAGCCGCGGTCGAGACTCTCGGCTTGGCGTGTCGCGCGGCGCTCGGAGCGGGTCGCGAGGTCGCGCCGCAGGCTCCCCACCAGGAGGATGGTGGCGGTGGGGACGAACGCGAGGAGGAAGACCGCCAGGAGGACGGCGTAGAAGGGGACGGTGGTCTCGGACCCGGTATGGAAGGGGGCGTGGAAGAGCTCGACGTTCAGGTGGTAGAGGTGGACCGCGACCACCACCAGGAACGCACCGATCAGGATGCCGAGAAATGTGCGGACCCTCATACGCCGGATCTCGTCGGGGCCGGGGCCCCGGGTCGGACGGTGGACGAGGGGGCGAGACCACCGACCCGTCGGGCTAGCGGATCGGCGGGGCGACTCCTCGAGGTGTCAAGGCGCCCACGGGCGCTGGCGCTGCGACCGGGGACCCGGCAGCGGTCGCCACCGCGGCCCCTCAGGTCACGGCCCGAGAGCTCGCGGCCGCTCAGGTCTCGTCGTTGAGCAGGCCCTTCTCGGCCAGCTCCTGATATTCGACTCGGTACTCGGCCCAGGGCACCGCCCGCAGCCGGGCGAGGCCGATGGGTTTGCCCGAGTGGAGACAGACGCCGTAGTTCCCGTCGTCCATCCGCCGCAGAGCGTTCTCTACCTTGCGCAGCTGGTCTCGCTCGGAGTCCGAGAGGGCGAAGTTGAGCTCGCGGTTGTAGGCGGAGTTGGCCCGGTCGACGATGTCCTCGCTCGCCTCCTCCATGCTGTTCTGCCCGGCCCGGAGGTCGTGGCGGTACAGCGCGAGAATGCTGTCGCGTTCCTGGACCAGGCGCTCGCGGAGCTCTTCCATTTCCTCGGCGGAGAGGTCGGCGGCCGTCGAATGTTGAGGGGCAGTGGTCTGAGTCATGATTTCCTCACGGCATCTGTTCCGAAAGACGCTTCCAAACGACGCTTCCGAACGACAGGTGGCTGGCTGAGCTCATGGAGCCCCTAAAACTGGCGCCGATGGTAGTTTATTCCGAGCTCTATGGAAAGGGAGCGGTAGAGCTGCTCATAGAGGACCAGGCGCGCGAGCTCGTGACCCAGGGTCATGGGACCGAAGGAAAGCACGTCGCGGGCGCCGTCGACGACCTCCGGCGCGAGCCCCAGGTCGGAGCCGATGAAGAAGGTGATGGGGTGCGGCCATTCGCGGCGTAGCTGGGTGAGCTTGTCGGCGAGGGCTTCGGAGTCGAGGCTCCGGCCGCGGCTGTCGAGGGCGATGTGCCACGAGGGGTCGGGGGCGGTGGCGACGAGGCGTTCCCCCTCGGCGCGGCGCCGGGTCAGGTCGTCGCCGGTGTTCTTGACCTTGACCGGCAGGTCGCGTATCGGGACGTGGCGGGCGATGCGCTTGCGATAGTCGTCGCACAACGCTTCCCACGGCCCCCTCTGGTGGCGCCCGGCCCATACGATCACCAGCTCGCGGCTCATCACGCCAGTGTCGCACAACCGGCGATCGGCGCGGCGCGCCGCAGAGCTGCACGGGCCGAGAACGGACCCCTCCGCGTGGTATCCTGAGCTTCCTATGGCCGCCAGCAGCCCCGAGGAAATCCAGCGCAACGAGCGGCGCCGCCGCCTCGCCAAGGGCTTGCTCATCGGCGGGGCCGCCATCGGCCTCCCCGCGCTGGTCAACGCCTGGGTGAGGCGCCGCGCGGGGCGCCTGCCGCCCCCCACCTGGGGCCGTCCGCGGCATTTCGCCTGGAGCTACGGTGAGATCGCCTTCCAGCAGCTCGGCGAGGGGCCACCGATCCTCCTGCTCCACTCCTTCGGTCCCGGCCACGACTCCCTCGAGTGGCGCGGTGCGGCCGAGCTCCTCGCCGCCCGCCACCGGATCTTCGCCCCGGACTTGCTCGGCTGGGGGCATTCGGACAAGCCGGCATTGACCTACGACGGCGAGCTCTACGTCCAGCTGATCCAGGACTTCCTCGAAGATGTGGTGGGGGAGCGTGCGCTGCTCGTCGCCTCGGGGTTGTCGGCGGCCTACGCGGTGCAGATCGCCGTCGATCAGCCGCAGCTGGTGCGGGGTCTCGGCCTGGTCTGCCCCCTCGGCCTCGACCTCCACGGCGAGGAACCCGATTTCAAGGACGCGCTGCTCTACCGGCTGATGCGACTGCCGGTGATGGGCACCGCCGCACTCAACGTCTACACCAGCCGTGCCGGCATCGCGAGCCACCTCCGAGGCGAGGTCTACGCCGCCCAGGAACGCGTCGACGCGGCGCTGGTGGAGCACCACTACCGCGCGAGCCACGGGTCCGGCGCCCAGGGCGCGCTGGCCGCCTACCTGGCGGGCTATCTCAACCACAGCGTGCGCTCGGTGCTGCCGCGGCTGGCGCTGCCGGTGTGGCTCGGTTGGGGGCGCCAGGCCAAGAGTCCCGCGGTGGACCGGTCGGATCAATGGCTCAAATACCTCCCGGACGCCACCCTCGAGGTCTTCGAAGGGGCTGGCAGCCTGCCCCACGCCGAGGTTCCGGCGGCCTTCAGCCGGCGGCTCGAGGCGATGCTCGAAGAGCTGCCGGAGTAAGACCAACCGGGAGATCCGGATACGACTCTAGCGCCCGCGGACCCCAGGTCCCGGACGGGCGTTTCTCCGCACCATCCGCGAAGCGACAGGAAAGGCGAGATCGATGGCTGGAATCTTCAAGGCGTACGACGTCCGGGGCACCTACCCCGATCAGCTGGACGAGGCCATGGCGCACAAGATCGGCCAGGCCTTCCAATGGGTGCTCGACGACGAGGATCGGGCTTGCGGCAATACCGTCGTGGTCAGCCACGACATGCGCTCGCACAGCGTGCCGCTGGTGCGCGAGGTCATCGCCGGGCTTCGCGAGTCGGGGCTCGACGTCCTCGACATCGGTCTGGCGACGACCCCCATGAACTATTTCGCGGTGGGCTCGCTGGGCGCGGTCGGTGGCATCCAGGTCACCGCCTCGCACAACCCGGCGCGCTACAACGGGGTCAAGTTCAGCCGCCACGGGGCGCGGCCGGTATCCGGCGATCACGGCATCCCGCTGATCGAGGAGAAGGTCCACTCGGGTGATCTGCCGCTCGCCGCCAAGCCCGGCAAGCTCGAGCACGGCGACGTCTTCGACGCCTATGCCGAGCACATCCTGAGCTTTCTCGAGCCGCCCACCGACGGCCGTCGCCTCAAGGTCGTCGTCGACGCCGCCAACGGCATGGGGACGATCTACAAGCCGATCCTCGAGCGCATGCACATCGAGCTGATCCCGCTCTACTTCGAGCTCGACGGCACCTTCCCCAACCACGAGGCCAACCCCTTGAAGCTAGAGAACCTCGAGGACCTCTCGGCGGCGGTGCTCGAGCACGGGGCCGATCTGGGGGTCTCCTTCGACGGCGATGCCGATCGCTCGGCCTTCGTCGACGAGCGGGGCGAGCCCGTGGGCAGCGACCTGATCACCGCCCTGATCGGCGGCGAGCTCCTCGACCGGGATCCGGGGCGCGCGGTGCTCTTCGACCTGCGCTCGTCGCGGGCGGTACCCGAGTACATCGCCGAGCACGGCGGCAAGCCGGTGCGCGAGCGGGTCGGCCACTCCTTCATGAAGGCGACGCTGCGCAAGGAGCACGGGATCTTCGGCGGCGAGCTCGCCGGCCACTACTACTTCCGCGACAACTACAACGCCGACTGCGCCATCCTCGCCGTGGTCGAGATCTTGAACCTGCTGTGGCACGGTGGCAAGTCGATGTCACAGCTGGTGGCACCCCTCGAGCGCTACGCCAAGACGCCGGAGATCAACTTCCAGGTCGAGGACAAGGAAGGCAAGATGAAGGCGCTGGCGGAGCGTTACAAGGACGCCCACATCGACTACCTCGACGGCATCACCATCGAGTACCCGACCTGGTGGTGCAACGTCCGGCCGTCGAACACCGAGCCCTACCTGCGGCTGGTGCTCGAGGCCTCGACCCGCGAGGAGATGGAGCAGCGCCGCGCCGAGCTGGTGGCGCAGCTTGGCGAACCCGTCTGAGCCTCGGCCCTACGGGCCCGATCAACGGCGAAAGCCCCGGCGGGACGAACCCGGCCGGGGCTTTCGTGTCTCTCGAGGCCTCTAGCGGCCGCCGGAGGCAATGCGTTCAGTCGCTACGGCCGCCGAGAAGGCCCGCGCGCATCAGGAAGTAGACCAGGGTGAGGAGCGTCGAGACGGCGGCGGCGACGTAGGTCAGCGCCGCGGCGTCGAGGACCTTGTCCATGCCCTGGCGCTCCTGCGGCCGGATGATCCCGAACTCCACCGCCAGCCGCTTGGCGCGGGCGGTGGCGTCGAACTCCACCGGCAGCGTCACCAGCTGGAAGAGCAGCACCGCCGAGAACAACACCGCACCGAGCAGGACGATGCCCGCGGCGTTGAAGATCAACCCGCCGAGCATCACGATATAGCCCAGGCTCGAGCCGATGTTGGCGGTCGGCACCAGCGCGGAGCGCAGCCACATGGGCTTGTAGTCCGCGGCGTGCTGAAGCGCGTGGCCAGCCTCGTGACAGGCGACCCCGACGGCGGCGACGCTCGGCGACGAGTAGACGTCTTGCGACAGGTTGAGGGTCTTGTTGGTCGGGTTGTAGTGGTCACTCAACATCCCCGAGGTGGCCACGACGCGAACATCGTGGATCCCCGCGCGATCGAGCATCATCTGCGCCGCCTGGGCTCCGGTGAGCCCCGTCGAGGTGCGCATGCGCGAGTACTTGTTGAAAGCGGCCTTGACGCGCAGGCTCGCCCAGCCGGAAAGCACGAGGCCCGGGAGCAGGACGAGGAGGATGTACATCGGGTCGAAGAACATGATCCGTCGAGTCTCCTAGGAAGTCGGGCCTGCGAGGATGCTCGCGAAACGCGCGAGGGCGCTCGGCCCGATCGTATCGATGGTTTTCCGCTCGGCTCGGGTACCTCGGCGAGGAGGCTCGAAGACCTCCATCATCCGTGTGCCTTGCGTTGCGGAGTTTCCGTCCCGGTGGGTGGCGCCGCGTTGGGCGCGCCGTGCACGGGCACGGCACCGGACGTCCCTTAGAACCCGACCCGGGCGAGGGGAATTCCCAGTGGCGGGCTCGCCGGGCCGCAGCCGGCCGTGGGATACCATCCGCGCCATGAGCCGCCCGCTTCAGATCGCCGTCATCGGTGCTGCCCAGTGCGACCCTTCCCTCGAAGCTCGCGCGCAAGAGGTCGGCCGGCGCCTCGCCGAGGGTGGAGCGGTCGTCCTGTGCGGCGGTCGCGGTGGGGTGATGGCCGCCGCGGCGGCCGGCGCGCGCGAGGCCGGCGGCACGGTGATCGGCGTCCTGCCCGGAGCCGACGCCGAAGCCTCGCCGCCCAACCCCCACGTCACCCACACGCTGTTCACCGGGCTCGGCCAGGCACGAAACCAGGTGCTGGTGTTGTCGGCGGCGGCGGTGGTCGCGGTGGGTGGCTCCTGGGGGACGCTCAACGAGATCGCCACGGCCCTCAAGCACCGCCGCCCGGTGATCGCCCTGGACAGCTGGCAGCTGACCCGTCCCGACGGCCGGCCCGAGCCCCTGCTGTCGTATGCTTCGACCGCCGAGGAGGCCGCAAAGCGCGCCTTGGAAGCGGCCCGGAGCCCTACCTGAAGCGCTCTCGGGCGACCCCGGTCCGAACCCGATCCTCGCACCCCGACCTCACCGCATCCAGGAGACGACTCCATGTCCGAGCCTCTCGCTCCCGATCACCAGCACACGCCCGCGATCCGCGTCATGTTGATGCCCAAGGACACCAACGCCATGGGCACCATCTTCGGCGGCATCATCCTGTCCTACATCGACCAGGCGGGCGCCATCGAGGCCTATCGGTGGTGCTCGCAGCAGCTGGTCACGGTGTCGATGCACGAGGTCGAGTTCCTGGCGCCGGTCTTCGTCGGCGACGTCGTCTCGTTCTACGCCGAGACGGTAAGGATCGGGCGCACTTCGGTCACCGTCCAGGTGGATGTCGAGGCCGAACGACGGGTGCGCGGCGAGGGCCGCGTCAAGGTCACCGAAGCGGTGGTGGTCTACGTCCACGTCGACGGCCAACGCCAGCCGACCCCCGTCGATCGGCGGCCGCCGGAGCTGCCCGAAGGCTGAGCTAGCCCCAGGGCCGGGAATCAGCCGGTATAGACGTCGTAGCAGCGGCGGCAACGGGCCTCGTAGGCCTCGACGTCGCCCACCTGGACCTGTTCCGAGCCGCCGGCGATGCGTTGGCTGTAGTGCGCCGGGCGGCCGCAGCGGACACAGACGGCGTGCATCTTGTCGACGTACTCGGCCACCGCCAGGATCGCCGGCATGGGGCCGAAGGGGCGACGGCTGAAGTCCTGGTCGAGACCCGCGACGATGACCCGGACCCCGGCGTCGGCGAGCTCCATGGTCAGGTCGACGAGCCCCAGGTCGAAGAACTGCGCCTCGTCGATGCCCAC
>JAGQSE010000554.1 GCA_020439725.1 Acidobacteriota bacterium | reverse complement strand
AAGCCGAAGCCCAGGTCAGTCGCGGTCTCGAGTACCAGCGCGGCGTCGGCTTGCTCGAGGAGGACGACGCCGTGGGCGCCTCTGCGATCTTCCGCCAGCTCCTCGAGCGCGAGCCGCTGTTCATCCCCGCGGCGATCATGCTCGGCGAGACCGAGCTCCTCGCCGAACGACCGGAGCGTGCGGTCGAGGAGTGGACCCACGGCTTCCTGCGCACCGGCAGCCCGGTCTTCCTCCAGCGGCTCGAAGACCATTTCATCGAGGGCAACGACCCGTCCCACGCCATCGAGAACCTGTGGCAGCTGATCGGCAAGGCGGACAACGACCTCCTGCCGCGCTTCTTCCTCGGGCGGCTCTACTACCGGCTCGAGATGCACCGCGAAGCGCTCAAGGTGCTCGCCAGCGTCCGCGACCGCATCGGCGCCTCGCCGACCTACCACTTCCTCCTGGCGCGCATCCACGAGCGCCTCGGCGAGCTCCCCGAGGCCGTGGCCGAGCATCGCGCCTGTGCTCGCCAGCTGGGCGTCCAGACCTCCGAGTACCGGTGCCGCGAATGCTCGACGAGGTACTCCGAGTGGCAGGACCGCTGCACGCGGTGCGGCGCCTGGAACTCGGTCGAGCTCGACTTCGAGGAAGAGCGGCTGTCGGCGGCGGAGCTCGGCGTCCAGCCGGCGCCGGTATGGGGCGGCTATCACGGCGCCGGCCCCGATACCGACGAGGTCTTCGCCGACGACGCCGAAGGCATCTGACCTCCGGGTCCGTTGCGCGCCACCCGAATCCGCCGATGAAGGATCCCGTCGCTGATCTTCTCCGCGCCCTCGAGGGCGGTCCCGTCCAGCCGGTCTACCTGATCCACGGCGATCTGGTCCTGGCGGAGCCCGCCGCCAAGCGCCTCGCCGAGGCCATCGCGGCCACCGCCGGCTGCCATCTCGACGAACGCCGGCGGCCCGAGCGCCTGGCACCGGTGCTCGACGACCTGCGCACCTTTTCGCTCTTCGAGCCGGCCAAGGTGGTGCTGGTGGTCGACAGCGCCGTCCTCGCCGACCGCGAGGCCGCCGCGGGGCTCATCGACCAGGCCGAGCAGGGGCTTCCCGCCCCCGCTGGCGGCGAGCTCCCCGCCAAGGCTCGGCAGGCCGCGTCCCGCCTGCTCCAGGCGCTCCGGCTTTTCGATCTCGACGTCGTCGCGGGCGACCCCGCCGATCTCCTCGAGCGGCTTCCGGATTGGGTCTTCGCCGGTGCCAAGAAGAGCGGCGGGCGGCAGCGGGCGCGGGGCAAGAAGCAGGTCCGCGACCTGCGCGAAGGCCTCGCGGCCCTCCTCGTGGCGGCCCGCGAGGCCGGCCTGGTGGGTTGGGCGGAGGGCGAGACGGCGCTTCTCGGGGAGGTGATCCACGACGGGCTGCCGGCGAACCACTGCCTGGTCCTGGCGGAGCGCTCGGTGGCCAACGACCACCCGCTGGTCCAGGCGCTTCGCGAGCGCAAGGCGGTCGCGGCGTTGGGTGCCTCGGGTGTCTTGAACATCA